>CBIHQF010000016.1:0-16942 GCA_966211665.1 uncultured Pseudomonas sp.
CCGACGTGACCGCCGGCCTGGCGAAGATCGCCGACAAGATTCCGCTGGTGATCTTCTCCAACGCGATGGACGAACAGATCATGTCCAACGTCGACAAGCTGGGCGTGCCTTTCCACAAGGTCTTCACCGCCCAACAGGCCCAGGCCTACAAGCCGCGTCTGCAAGCCTTCGAATTCATGCTCGACAACCTCGGTTGCGGTCCGGAGGACGTGCTGCACGTTTCTTCCAGCTTCCGCTACGACCTGATGCCGGCCGAGGACATGAAGATCAAGAACAAGGCCTTCGTCGCCCGCGGCCACGAGCAGCCGGGCAACGCCTGCTACAACTACCGTCAGATCGCCGATATCGGCGGGCTGGCCGGTCTGGTCGGCCTCTGAGCCGTAACCGTCACTTCTCAACTTGATAAGGGGTTAGCCATGCGCAGTGAGTCCTACTGGCTCGATACCGCACCGGCGTTCACCGGCGCTCAGACCGGCGCGCTGCCGGCGCGAGTCGATGTTGTCGTCGTCGGCGGCGGTTTCACCGGTCTGTCGGCGGCCCGTGCGCTGGCCCTTAAAGGGGCGAGCGTGGCGGTACTGGAGGCCGGCCGGGTGGTTGGCGAGGCCTCCGGGCGTAACGGTGGGCATTGCAACACAGGGGTTGCCCAGGATTACGGCAGCCTCGTCGCCAGCCTTGGCGCCGAGCGTGCCCGCGCCTATTACCGTGCCTATGAAAGCGCGGTGAAGAGCGTGGTCACGCTGGTGGAAGAGGAGGGGATCGCTTGCGATCTCAAGCGCAGCGGCAAGCTCAAGCTGGCCGCCAAGCCCCAGCATTACGAGGGGCTGGCGCGGACCTGCGAGCTGATCCGTCGCGAGGTCGACGCCGAGGTCGAGCTGCTGTCCGCCGAACAAGCCCGCGCCGAAGTCGACTCGGCCGAGTTCCATGGCGGTCTGTTGCAGCGCAACGGCGTGCAGATGCATGTCGGCCGCTTCGGTGTCGGCCTGGCCGAAGTGGCGGCGCGGCATGGTGCGTTGATCTACCAGCAGACCACCGTGCAGGGCTGGAAGGCCGAGGCAGGTGGCTATCGGGTCGACACCAGTCGCGGCAGCCTGCAGGCCGGCCAGGTGCTGATGGCGACCGGCGCGAGCCAGCACGGCGGCCTGGGTTGGTACCGGCGGCGCATCGTGCCGGTGGGCAGTTTCATCGTGGCCACCGAGGTGTTGCCCCAGGCGCTGCTCGATCGGCTGTTGCCGCAACAGCGTTCGTACGTCACCAGCCGCATGATCGGCAACTACTTCCGGGTTACCCCGGACAACCGTCTGCTGTTCGGCGGTCGGGCCCGCTTCGCCATGTCCGGAGGAAGCTCCGATGCGAAGAGCGGCAAGATCCTGCAGGCGGCGATGGCGCAGATGTTTCCGCAGTTGGCCCAGGTGAAGGTCGACTACTGCTGGGGCGGGTTGGTGGATATGACTTCCGACCGCCTGCCGCGCGCCGGCCAGCATGGCGGCGTGTACCACTCCATGGGCTACAGCGGCCATGGCGTGCAGATGTCGGTGCATATGGGTCAGGTGATGGCCGAGGTGATGGACGGCAAGGCCGAGGCCAATCCCTGGGGCGAGTTGAGCTGGCCGGCGATTCCCGGTCATTTCGGCAAGCCGTGGTTCCTGCCGCTGGTGGGTGCTTATTACCGGGTTCAGGATTACTTGCACTAAACGCCTTCGTGGTTAAGGAGAGTTACCCCCACTAGCGAGATTGTTGATTCACCGTCGTTTGCGTTACCAGGTTGCTCCGCTCTAACGCGGGCATTCGAACCTTCCCACTATCGACAGGTAGAACGATATGACTGACAACAAGAATAAAACCGAACCTCAGCTGATCAGCGGGCCGGAAAGCCAACGCATTTTCGAAGGACTCAATCGCGGCATGTCGCGCCGCGACGCGCTGCGCATGCTGGGTCTGGCCGGCATCGCCGTGGCAGGCGCAGGCAGCCTGTTCGGCCCGGCGGGCGAGGTGTTCGCCTCGACTGCCACCGGCACCGGCAAGGGCAAGCGCGGTGGCCGCATCAAGGTCGCCAGCGCCACCAGTTCCACTGCCGATACGCTGGATCCGGCAAGGGGCGGGAACTACACCGACTATTGCCGCCACAACATGTTCTACAACGGCCTGACCACGCTGGACGATCAGCTGACACCGCGCATGGCCCTGGCCGAATCCTTCGACACCAGCGACGCGATCTCCTGGACCGTCAAGCTGCGCAAGGACGTGGTGTTCCACGACGGCAAGCCGTTCACCTCGGCCGACGTGGTCTACTCGTTGACCCGCCACAAGGTGCCGGAACTCGGCTCCAAGGTGCTGACCATCGCCAAGCAGCTCGAGGAGGTGAAGGCCGTCGGCCCGCACGAGGTGCAGATCCGCCTGAGCAGCCCGAACGCCGACCTGCCGGCCCTGCTCGCCACCACGCATTTCCTCATCGTGCGCGACGGCACCACCGATTTCACCCTTGCCAACGGCACCGGGCCGTTCAAGTGCGCCGAGTTCCAGCCGGGTGTGCGCTCGATCGCCAAGCGCAACGACAGTTACTGGAAGCCGGGCCTGCCTTATCTCGACGAGATCGAGTTCTTCGCCATCCCCGACGAGGCGGCGCGCATCAGCGCCCTGCTGGCCGGTGACGTCGACCTGATCAACCCGGTCAACCCGCGTTCGGTGTCGCGCATCCAGGACAACCCCAAGGTCGCCCTGATGGAGACCAAGACCGGTGGCTACACCGACCTGGTGCTGCGCGACGAACTGGGCCCGGTACAGAACCCGGACTTTGTCCTGGCCATGAAGCACCTGCTCGATCGCAAGCAGATCAATCGGGTCGCCTTCCGCGGTTACGGCACCATCGCCAACGATCAGCCGATCGCCCCGAGCAACCGTTACTACTTCGCCGGTCTGCCGCAACGCGAGTTCGACCCGGAGAAGGCCAAGTTCCACCTGCAGAAATCCGGCATGGCCGGACGCACCCTGCCCCTGGTGTGTTCCGATGCCGCCACCGGCTCGGTGGATATCGCCCAGTTGCTGCAGCTGTCGGGCCAGCAGATCGGCCTCAAGCTCGATATCAAGCGGGTGCCGTCGGATGGCTACTGGTCCAACCACTGGATGAAGCACCCGCTGGGCTTCGGCAACATCGGTACGCGGCCCACCGCGGACCTGTTGTTCAGCCTGTTCTTCCAGTCCGACGCCGGGATGAACGAATCGGGCTGGAAGAACGCGCAGTTCGATCAGTTGCTGCTCGCCGCCCGCGGCGAGACCGACGAGGCCAAGCGCAAGCAGATGTACGCCGACATGCAGGTGCTGGTGCATGAGCACTGCGGCATCGGTATCTCGCAGTTCAACAGCAGCCTCGACGGCCACAACGCCAAGCTCAAAGGACTCTCGCCGCACCCGCTCGGCGGCCTGATGGGCTACATGTTCGCCGAACACGTCTGGCTGGACGCCTGAACGCCGGTTCGCTAACCAAGGCTCCGCCTGCACGGTCGCGCAGGCGGCGCCATACAAGAAAAGGGTTCAGTTATGAACAGCACCATTGCGCGCCTTGTGATCGGTCGACTGGCGGTGGGCGTGCTCACGCTGCTTATCGTCTCGCTGGTGGTCTACTTCCTCACCAGCCTGCTGCCCGGCGATGCGGTTCAGGAGCAGCTCGGCCAGGAAGCGACCCCGGAAGCGGTGGCGGCCCTGCGTGCGCAGCTTGGCCTGGACCAGCCGGTGTATCTGCGTTACCTCTACTGGCTGGGCGGTCTGGTCACCGGCAATCCCGGTATCTCCCTGGTCAACGGCATGGCGGTCGACGAAATGATTGCGGGCCGACTGCCCAATAGCCTGCGCCTGGCAGCGGTCGCGGCGCTGGTCTCGGTGCCGCTGGCGCTGACCATCGGCATTCTCTCTGCTATGTATCGCGGCTCGATCTTCGACCGCTACAGCAACATGGCGGCGGTGTTCGCCGTCTCCGTGCCGGAATTTCTCATCGCCACCATCGCCGTGCTGATCTTCGCGGTGAAGCTGGGCTGGCTGTCGGCGCTGTCGCGCGACGTCAATGTCGAGACCCTCGGCGAGCTGGTGCGGGTCTACGCCATGCCGGTGCTGACCCTGTGCTGCGTACTGGTAGCGCAGATGGCGCGCATGACCCGCTCCGCGGTGATCGATCAGCTCAGCAGCTCCTATGTCGAAATGGCCATCCTCAAAGGGGCACGACCGATCCGCGTGGTGCTGCGTCATGCGCTGCCCAATGCGATCGGGCCGATCGCCAACGCTGTGGCGCTGAGCCTTTCGTACCTGCTCGGCGGCGTGGTCATCGTCGAGTCGATCTTCAACTATCCGGGCGTCGCGACCCTGTTGGTCAACGGCGTGATCACCCGTGATATCCCGCTGGTACAGGCGTGCGTGATGTTGTTTAGCCTTGGTTTTCTGGTGCTGGTGCTGCTCGCCGACCTCTGTGCAATCCTTTCCAACCCGAGGCTGCGTAAATGAAACCGAACACTATTCCACCGAAACCGAGCGTGGCGGGCGGCAGGGGTAACGTGCTGCCGGCGGATGAACTGGTGAACGACAAGGCGCCCGCCCTCGTGACCCGCAAGCGCCGCTTCTCGCCGTCCGTCGGCGGCATCATCGGCCTGCTGCTCGTGCTGTTCTGGGGGGTGATGGCCTTCATCGGTCCGCTGATCGCGCCCCACGATGCCAATGCCCTGGTCAGCGAAGACTTCTTCGGCCCGCTCAGCCTGGCGTATCCGCTGGGCACCGATTTCCTGGGGCGCGACATCCTCAGCCGGCTGCTGCACGGGGCGCCCTACACCATCGGCGTGGCGTTGCTGGGAACGGTGCTGGCCTGCACGGCCGGCCTGGTCCTGGCCCTGGTGGCGGCTGCCTCCGGTGGCTGGATCGATGCAGTCATCAGCCGCATCCAGGACACCCTGATCGCCATCCCCAACAAGATCTTCGCCCTGCTGATGGTGGCCTCGTTCGGCTCCTCGGTACCGGTGTTGCTGTTGATGGCGGCCTTCGCCTACATGCCGGGCTCGTTCCGTATCGCCCGCGCCTCGGCGGTGAACGTGATGACCATGGATTTCGTCCGGGTCGCCCGCACTCGTGGCGAGGCCATGCCCTACATCATCTTCATCGAGGTGCTGCCGAACATGCTGCGCCCGGTGCTGACCGACTTCGGCCTGCGCTTCGTCTACGTGGTGCTGCTGCTCAGCGCCATGAGCTTCCTCGGCTTAGGGATTCAGCCGCCGGACGCCGACTGGGGCTCGCTGGTGCGCGAGAACATCCTCGGCCTGGGCGAGGGCGCGCCGGCCGTGCTGGTACCGGCGGTGGCCATCGCCACCCTGACCATGGGGGTCAATCTGCTCATCGACAGCTTCGGCGGTCGGTCCAAGCGCGAGACGGAGAAGTGAGATGAACGAAATCGTCAGGGTAAGCGGTCTGCGAGTGGCCGCACGCAACGAAGAGGGCATCGACGTACCCATCGTGCACGGTGCCGATTTCAGCCTGAACAAGGGCGAGGTACTGGCGCTGATCGGCGAGTCCGGCTCCGGCAAGAGCACCATCGCGCTGTCGCTGATGGGCTACGCGCGCGCCGGTTGCCGCATCGTCGGCGGCTCGGTGCGCATCGGCGACGTCGACGTGCTCAAGCTGTCGAACGCCGAGCTGGCCAAGCTGCGCGGGCGCACCGTGGCCTATATCGCGCAGAGCGCGGCCGCGGCGTTCAACCCGTCGAAGAGCATCATGGAGCAGGTGATCGAAAGCGCGCTGATCCATGGCCTACTGTCGCGCCAGCAGGCCCAGGCCAAGGCGGTGGAGCTGTTCCGCGCGCTGGCGCTGCCGGAACCCGAGCGCATCGGCTCGCGCTATCCGCACCAGGTCTCGGGCGGGCAGTTGCAGCGGCTGATGGCGGCCATGGCGCTGATCACCGACCCGGCGCTGGTGATTCTCGACGAGCCGACCACGGCACTGGACGTGACCACCCAGATCGAAGTGCTGCGCGCGTTCAAGCAGGTGGTGCGCGAACGCGACACCACGGCGATCTACGTCTCCCACGACCTCGCGGTGGTGGCGCAGATGGCCGACCGCATCATCGTCCTGCGCGACGGCCAGATCCAAGAAAACAGCAGCACCGAACAGATTCTCGAAGAGCCCGAGCACCCCTATACCCGCAGCCTGCTGGCGGCGATGAAGCCGGCGGCGCAGGGCGGCGGTGGCGAGCATGAAATCGCCCCGGAGGAAGAGGGCCTGCTGCTCGAGGTGCGCGGCCTGGATATCTGCTACGGCACCAAGAAGGTGCTGCACGAGGTCGATCTGAAGATCCGCCGCGGTGAGGCGGTGGGGGTGATCGGCGAATCGGGCTCGGGCAAGACCACCCTGGCGCAGGCCATCGCCGGCCTGGCCGAGCCGTCCGCCGGGCAGATCCTGCTGGACGGCCAGCCGCTCAGCCGTTCGCTGGCCGGTCGCACGCGCGAGCAGTTTCGTCGTGTGCAGTTCGTGTTCCAGAACGCCGATACCGCGCTCAATCCCAAGCACAGCATCGAAGACATCCTCGGCCGTCCGCTGCGCTTCTACCACGGCATGAAGGGCGCACAGCAGCGACGACGAATGGCCGAGTTGCTGGATCTGGTGCAGCTGCCGGCGAGCATCGCGCAGCGCCGCCCGGGCGAGCTGTCCGGTGGCCAGAAGCAGCGCATCAACCTGGCGCGGGCGCTGGCGGCGGAGCCGGATCTGATTCTCTGCGACGAGGTCACCTCGGCGCTGGATACGGTGGTGGGTGCGGCGATCCTCGAACTGCTGCGCGATTTGCGCCGCGAACTGGGGGTTTCCTACCTGTTCATCAGCCACGACATCTCCACCGTGCGCGCGCTGTGCGACGACATAGTGGTGATGTACAGCGGGCACAAGGTGGAGGCGGGCAACCAGCAGTCCTTCGCCCAGGTGCCTTTCCATCCCTACACCGACCTGCTGATCAACTCGGTGCCGGAGCTGCGCCAGGGCTGGCTGGAAAGCTGCGGCGCCAACTACGGCGCGCTGCCGCGAATCGGCGAGCCGGCCGCCGGGGCCAAGCTCTGCCCCTTCCTCAACCGTTGCCCGGTGCGAGTCGACGGCCTGTGCAACCGCAGCGCGCCACCACGACGAAGCATCGCCGGTGGCAGCGAGGTGCTCTGCCATCGCGAGAGTGCCGAGCTGTTCAAGGCGCAGCAAGCTATGAGCAACATCAAACTGGTGGGGACCTACGCATGAACGCGCGTTTCGTACGCTTGGCCGAGCATCAACGGGCGAAGGTGAGGCTGATGGTCGATGGCGAGCCCATCGAGGCCTTGCAGGGCGACACCCTGATGGTCGCGCTGCTGACCCGGGTGTCGGCGCTGCGCCAGTCGGAGTTCGACCCGGGCCACCGCGCCGGCTTCTGCCTGATGGGCGCATGCCAGGACTGCTGGGTCTGGACCCGCAGTGGCGAGCGCCTGCGCGCCTGCTCCAACGAAGTCCGCGAAGGGCTGGATATCGTGACCAAACAACCGGAGGCAATATGGCCGCTGCGTGGTTGAAAGACGTCGATAAAGACGCTGTGCGCGTGGTGATAGTCGGTGCCGGCCCGGCCGGCACCCGCTGCGCCGAGACCCTGGTGGCCGCCGGCATCCGGCCGATCGTGCTGGACGAGAACCGCCGCGACGGCGGACAGATCTATCGCCGCCAGCCCGAGGGTTTCCGCCGCGACTACGCCACCCTGTACGGCAGCGAGGCGGACAAGGCCAAAGCTTTGCACGATAGCTTCGACCGCTTGCGCGGGCAGATCGATTACCGGCCCGACACTTTGGTCTGGAGTCTGACGCCGGGGCAGCTGTGCTGCGTCGGCCAGGACAGGCACACGACCGTCGATTACGACGCGCTGATTCTCTGCACCGGCGCCACCGACCGGCTGATGCCGATCGAGGGTTGGCAGCTGGCCGGTACCTACAGCCTGGGTGGCGCGCAGATAGCGCTGAAGGCGCAGGCGGTGGCCATCGGTCGCCGGGTGGTATTCATGGGCAGCGGGCCGCTGCTGTACCTGGTCGCCAGCCAGTACCTCAAGGCCGGCGCCGAGGTGGCCGCGGTGCTCGACACCTCGCCGCTGCGCAAGCGCATCGCGGCTTTGCCGAAGTTGCTCGCCCGCCCCGGCGTGTTGTTCACCGGGATGAAGCTGCTGGCCAAGCTCTATCTGGCACGAATCCCGGTACGTCTGGGGGTCGAACCTGTGCAAGTACTGGGCGATGCGGCCACTGGCGTCAGCGCGGTGAGCGTGCGCACGGCCGGCGGGGATAGCCTGCGGGTGGATTGCGATGCCGTCGCGCTGGGCTATCACCTGCGTCCCGAGACCCAGCTCGCCGACCTGGCCGGTTGCCGCATGCGTTTCCACGAGGTGTCGCAACAGTGGGTGCTGGATACCGACGAAGAGGGCCGCACCTCGGTCGAGGGCGTGTATGCCGCCGGCGACGGTACGCGGATCCGCGGCGCCGATGCGGCGGAACATGCCGGACGCCTGGCGGCGCTGGCCCTTTTGCAGGATTTGCAACAGCCGGTGCATGGCGAGGCGCTGGCCTTGCAACGTCGCGTCCTGAAGGTGATGGATGAGTTCAGCAGCGGGCTTTACCAGGCTTTTCCCTGGCCGGCTGCGCAGGCCAAGGCCTTGCCGGACCAGGCCATTGTCTGCCGTTGCGAGATGATCACCGCCGGCGAGCTGCGCGACGCGGTGCGCGCGAAGGGCGCCTGCGAGGTCAATCGCGCCAAGGCCTTCAGCCGGGTCGGCATGGGCCGCTGCCAGGGCCGCTACTGCTCCCAGGCCGGCGCCGAGGTGATCGCCGCGGCGGCTGGCGTTCCTGTCGAGTCGGTCGGCCGTCAGCGCGGTCAGGCGCCGGTCAAGCCGCTGTCGATGCTGACCGAGGAAATCAAGCAGATCGATGAGGTGTCGCCGTGAGCGTTGAACGAACCGATGTACTGATCATTGGCGGCGGCCTGATGGGCGCGGCTTCGGCATTCTTCCTGCGCCAGCGCGGGAAGTCGGTGACCCTGCTCGAGCGGGACATGATCGGCCAGTACGCCAGCGGGGTGAATTTCGGCAACGTCCGTCGTCAGGGGCGTTTCCTCGGCCAGTTGGAGCTGGCCAACCGTTCCTTCGCGTTGTGGAAGCGCCTGCCGCAGCTGATCGACGACGATCTGGAGTTCGTCGCCAGCGGTCAGATGCGTGTGTGCTACCGCGAGGAGCAGATCGCCGAGCTGGAGGCCTATGCGGCTGCCCCCGAAGCCCGCGAACTGGATCTGAAAATCTATCGCGGGCGCGAGCTGCACGAGCGCTTCCCGTTCCTCGGCCCGGAGGTCAAGGGCGGCTCCTACGCGCCGCACGACGGCCACGCCAACCCGCGCCTCGCTGCACCGGCCTTCGCCCGCGCCGCACGGCGCGCAGGCGCGCGCATCGAGGAAGGTTGCGAGGTGACCTGCGTGGAGAAGATCGGCGGGCAGTTCCGGGTGAGCACCAGCGACGGCCGCGAGTACCGCGCCGAGCAGCTGCTGATCACCGCCGGCGCCTGGGGCGAGAAGCTTTCCGCGCAATTCGGCGAGCCGGTGCCGCTGATCGCCAAGGGGCCGCAGATGTCGGTCACCGAGCCGGTGCCCTACGCGCTGAAAACGGTGATCGGCGTGTACACCAAGCACCCCGAGGAAGTGCTGTACTTCCGCCAGATCCCCCGCGGCAACATCATCATCGGCGGCTGTAACCACACCCAGCCGGACATGCTCGAGCGCCGCGCCCACTTCGATCCGCAAAGCCTGCTCAAGCAGATGCAGCAGATGTGCCGGCTGGCGCCGCAGATGACCAAGCTGAACATCATCCGTACCTGGAGCGGTATCGAGGGCTACGTCGCGGACTCCCTGCCGGTGATGGGCACTAGCGGCAAGGTCGACGGCTTGTATTACGCCTTCGGCTTCAGCGGTCACGGCTTCCAGCTCGGTCCGGGTGTCGGCGACGTAATGGCCGAGCTGATGACCACCGGTAGCACCGGTACGTCGATCGCGCCCTTCGGCATCAGCCGCTTCGCCGATTACACCGAACCGCAGAGGAAAGCGTCATGAAAGCCCGCGTACTGGAAATCCTCAAACGGCTGATCGCCTTCGACACAGTCTCCGCGGAATCGAACCTGGCGCTGATCGACTACGTGCGCGAGCTGCTGGCGAGCAAGGGCATCGAGTCGCTGATCGTCAAGGACGAGAGCGGGCGCAAGGCCAACCTGTTCGCCAGCGTCGGCCCGCGAGATGTGCCGGGGATTCTATTGTCCGGGCATACCGACGTGGTGCCGGCGGTGGGCCAGGCGTGGACGCTGCCGGCGTTCCAGGCGACCGTACGCGACGGCAGAATTTACGGTCGTGGTAGCTGCGATATGAAGGGTTTTATCGCCCTGGCCATCGACGCCATGCTCGAGGCCGCCGACAGTTCCTTGAGCCGCCCCCTGCAACTGGCCCTGTCCCATGACGAGGAGATCGGCTGCGTCGGTGTGCGCCGCCTGCTCGACGTGCTGCACCTGGCACCGGTGCGGCCGATGCTGTGCATAGTCGGCGAGCCGACCGAAATGCAGTTCGTCCTCGGCCACAAGGGCAAGGGCTCCTACCGCGCCCTGTGCCGCGGCCAGGAGGCGCATTCATCCCTTGCGCCGCGCTCGGCCAACGCCATCCACCTGGCCTGCGACTTTATCGCCGCGTTGCGCGAGGGCCAGCGGCGTTTGCAAGAGCAGGGCGCGCAGGATGCGGATTACGACGTGCCTTACAGCACCGTGCATGTCGGGCAAATTGCCGGCGGCAAGGCGCTGAACATAGTGCCGAACTTGTGCACCCTGGATTTCGAGGTGCGCAACCTGCCGGCCGACGATCTCGACCAGTTCCTCGAGCAGATGCGCGAGCAGGCCGAGGTCATCGTGCGGCAGGCCAAACGCTTGTCCGGCGCAGCCGATATCGAGATCGAAACCCTGAACGTCTACCCCGGCCTCGATACCCATCCCAGCGTCGAGGCCGTGCGCTTGTTGAAAAACTTCGCCCCGGCCGATACCGGTAGCGCCAAGGTCTCCTTCGGCACCGAGGGTGGCTTGTTCAGCCAGCGCCTGAATGTACCGGTGGTGGTCTGCGGCCCGGGCTCCATTCAACAAGCGCACAAGCCCGACGAATTCGTCGAAGTCAGCCAGATGGACGCCGGCGAGCGCTTTCTCGACGGCCTGCTGGGCTCGCTTAAGGCCTAACACAGGCCGCAGTCGTGGCTTTTGTACCCATTACTTGTCGCCCACGGCTTTGTGGGGGAGAAGCGCAGTCGTAGGGCGGGTTAGCCGCATAGGCAATTGCCCGACATCGCACCATAAGGGATGCGGCGTAACCCGCCAGCGGCGCAACGCGGTCTAGCGCCTGGTGGGTTACGCGTCGCGCCATGGTCGTGTTCGTGTCGTGGCAGGCGTACCGCGCCGCTAACCCACCCGAATGGCGCCAGCCTTGGCATCGTCTCGCCGACTCCAGGGCGATACGAATAATTGGGACATAGCCAAACCATAACCATAAAAGCGGGACAGCCGAGCCACCTCGCGCGTCCTGACAACACGCTGGGAGTCCTTCCATGAGCGTCCTCGAACGTCTTTCTTTCTCCGGTAAGTTCGTCTTGCTCGGTGTATTGGCCCTGGTCCTGATCGCTGTGCCGACCATTCTGTACGTGCTGGGTGCGCTCAATAGCGGGCGTCAGGCCGAGCGCGAATTGCGTGGTATCGCGCCGGTGCAGGCGCTGTTGCACCTGGTCGCGCTGACCCAGCAGCATCGCGCTATGGCCACCACCATTCTCGGCGGCGACAGCAGTCTGCAGCAGGCCCGCCTGGCCAAACAGGCCGAGTTGCAGCGTAGCTTCGAGGCGAGCGAGCAGACGTTGCGCGCGGCCGGGGTCGAAGCGGATCTGTTGACCGATTGGCAACGGATGCGCGAGCAATGGCACGCTCTGTCCGAAGAAATCGGCGAGGGCTCCATCAAGGCCAGGCAGAGCATGCAACGGCATTCGCAACTGATCGCGTCCAGCCTGCTGATCGAGGATGCCTTGCTCGATCATTTCGAATTGTCCCGGGATCCGGTTCTGGAAACCTCTTCGCTGATGACCGCTGCGCTGATCGAGATGCCGCAAACCGCCGAGCTGTTCGGCCAGTTGCGCGGCTTCGGTGCCCTGTATCTGGTGCAGGGGCGAATTCTGCCGGAGCAACAGGGTGCTTTGATGGGGTTGACCGCCCAGGCGCTCGCCAGCTTCGAGAGGATGAGTCGGGCATTCGCCAAGGCAACTGCCGCCGACCCGGCGATCGCCGCCATGCTGGAGCAGCCGCTGGCGGCGTTGCGCGAGCAGATCCAGCAGGCCCTGGCAGTGACCGATCAGCAACTGGTCTCGGCCATCGAGCTGGATTTTTCCGGTGGCGGTGCCGGCCTGAAGGTGACCTACCCGGTCGCGGACTACCTGGCCATTTATGATCGGCCGATCGCCGCCATGCACGCGCTTGGCGACTCCGCATTGGCGCTGCTCGAGAAGAGGCTGAGCGAGCGTCGTGACAGGCACCGGCAGCATCTGTTGCTGATGTCCGCAGGTCTGCTGGCGCTGCTGCTGGTCGGCGGCACGCTGGCGACGCTGATCGTCCTGCGCTTGCTGAAACAGTTGTCCATGGCCATGGCCGCGGCCGAGCGGATCGCCAAGGGCGACCTGACCCAGACGCTCGATGCTTCGGGTATGGATGAAGCGGCGCGTCTGCTGCAGGCATTGCAGTGCATGCAAACGGACCTGCGCGGCACCGTCACCCAGGTGGTGAATTCCGCCGAGCGGCTGGGCTCGACTTCCGAGGCCTTGAGCACGGTGACCGAGGACACCAGCCGCGGTCTGCATCGGCAGAGCGGGGAGCTCGATCAGGCCGTGACCGCCGTCACCGAATTGACCACCGCGATCGAAGAGGTGGCGCGCAATGCCGCCTCGGCCTCGGCGGTGTCCCAGGCTGCCGACCGCTGCGCCCGTGAAGGCCAGGGCAGCGTCACCCGCACGGTCGGCGCCATCGAGTCGCTGACCGGCGACATGGCGCATACCGCCGAGGCCCTGCAAGCCCTGGCGGGCCAGATAGGCGGTATCGGCTCGGTGCTGGAGGTGATTCGCGGGATTGCCGAGCAGACCAACCTATTGGCCTTGAATGCTGCGATCGAGGCCGCCCGCGCGGGCGAAAGCGGCCGCGGCTTCGCCGTGGTAGCGGACGAGGTACGGGCCCTGGCGCAAAGAACCCAGGAATCCACCAAGCAGATCGAGACCATCATCGGCTCGGTGCAGCAGGGCAGCCAGGGCGCTCTGCGCGCCATGCACAGCAGCAATGAGAAAACCCAGGACACCCTGGAACTCGCACGTGCGGCGGGTACTGCATTGACTGCCATCGTCGAGGCGATCGGCCAGATCAACGAACGCAACCTGAGCATTGCCAGCGCCACCGAAGAGCAATCCTACGTGGCCCGCGAGGTGGACAGTAACTTGCTCAATATCCGCGATGTTTCCGTGCAGACCTCCGCCGGTGCCAACCAGACCCGAACCTCCAGCCTGGAACTCGCGGGCTTGGCCAGCGAGCTGAGCGGGATGATCAAGCACTTCAATGTCTGACATACCAGGCATGCGTGGGAGGGGCTTTAGCCGCGATTGGCCTTGAGCGCAGTCCCGTAGGTTGGGTCGGGCCGCGCAGGTTAGCGGCGCTGCACAGGGCGCACAAACACCACCGCTACCGAACGCCGCGTAACCCAACAAGACCTCTACGCGGTGTCGTTCCGGCATGCGATCCGTTGGGTTACGCGGCGGCCGACGGCGATGTCGCTGCTTGAACCGCAACAATCGCCGCTAACCCAACGGGCTAATCCATCCTACGGTCTAAAGCGGAGCGCCTCCCGCCACGCAACCCGCACACCCAGTAGCAGTAGAGCCTGCCGTCGCCGGGCGATTTTCAGCATCCAACACTGCTGGGCGAGCGCTTTCAGCATCCTCGTTTGTAGCCTCTGCATAGACTGGAGGCTGTCTCGGAACAGGACTCGATCATGCTCAAGAATCGCTTGCAAGACCCTAGCCTGCTGGTAGAACGCGCTTATATCGACGGTCAGTGGGTGAGCGCCGATAACGCCGCCATTTTGGATGTCATCGACCCCGCCACGGGCGAGTGCCTGGCCCGGGTTCCGGCCCTGCAAGGCAGCGAAACCCGCCGCGCCATCGAGGCCGCCGAACGCGCTTGGCCGGCTTGGCGTGCGCGCCCTGCGGCAGAGCGTGCCGCGCTGCTGGAACGTTGGTATCAGGCCATGCTGGATAACCTCGACGACCTGGCCTTGATCATGACCTGCGAGCAGGGCAAGCCGCTCCATGAGGCCCAGGGTGAAATCCGCTACGGCGCCAGCTTCGTCAAATGGTTCGCCGAGGAGGCCCGTCGGATTTACGGCGAGACCATTCCGGCGCCCAGTGGCGACCGCCGCCTGCTGACCCTGAAGCAGCCGGTCGGGGTTTGCGCCGCCATCACCCCATGGAACTTCCCCAACGCGATGATCACCCGCAAATGCGCGCCGGCCCTGGCGGCCGGTTGCCCGGTGATCGTCAAACCCTCGGACCTGACGCCGCTGTCGGCGCTGGCATTGGCGGTGCTGGCCGAACGGGTCGGCATTCCTGCCGGGGTGTTCAACGTGGTGACCGGCATGCCGGTGGGGATCGGCGAAGAGCTGACCAGCAACCCGACGGTGCGCAAGATTTCCTTCACCGGCTCGACCGCTGTGGGCAGCTTGCTGATGCGCCAGAGCGCCGATCAGATCAAGCGCCTCAGCCTAGAGTTGGGCGGCAATGCGCCCTTTATCGTGTTCGACGACGCCGACCTGGAGCAGGCGGTGGCGGGGGTCATGCAGAGCAAGTTCCGCAACGCCGGACAGACCTGCGTCTGCGCCAACCGGATTCTGGTGCAGGAAGGCATCTACGAGCGCTTCGCCCAGCGCCTGGTGGAGGAGGTCGGCAAGCTCAAGGTCGGCAACGGCCTGGAACAGGGCGTGACCACCGGCCCGCTGATCAATGCGGCGGCGGTAAGCAAAGTCGCCAAGCATATCGACGATGCCCTGAGTCAAGGCGGCCGTTTGCTCTGCGGCGGTATTCCCGCGGGCGACAGCCAGTTCGTCGAGCCGACGGTGCTCGGCGAGGCCCATGCCGGCATGTTGCTGGCCAACGAGGAAACCTTCGGCCCAGTGGCGCCCTTGATGCGCTTTACCCATGAGGCCGAAGCGCTGGCCCTGGCCAATGCCACGCCCTATGGCTTGGCCGCGTACTTCTTCACCCAGGATCTGCGCCGCTCGTGGCGCTTCGGCGAGGCCCTGGAGTTCGGCATGGTCGGCCTCAATACCGGGCTCATCTCCATGGAGGTGGCACCGTTCGGCGGCGTCAAGCAGTCCGGCCTGGGGCGTGAGGGTTCCAAGTACGGCCTGGATGAGTACCTGGAAGTCAAAGCCTTCCATATTGGCGGGCTCTAGGTTTTGACGCGAATTCGACAAGGTGACGACATGAGCAAGACATTCAAGATCGCCGCCATCGCTGGCGATGGTATAGGCAAGGAAGTGCTGCCCGAAGGGTTGCGGGTGCTGGAGCAGGCGGCGCGCAAGTGGGATCTGGACCTGAGCATCGAAGTGCTCGATTGGGCGCACTGCGATTACTACCTGGAGCACGGGCAGATGATGCCCGAGGATTGGTTCGAGCAGCTGAAAGGCTTCGATGCCATTTACTTCGGCGCCGTGGGCTGGCCGGACAAGGTGCCGGATCATATTTCCCTGTGGGGCTCGCTGCTCAAATTCCGCCGCGACTTCGATCAGTACGTGAATATCCGCCCGGTGCGCCTGTTCCCTGGTGTGCCGTGCCCGCTGGCCGGTCGCGAGGCGGGCGACATCGACTTCGTGGTGATCCGCGAGAACACCGAGGGCGAATACTCCTCGGTGGGCGGCAAGATGTTCGAAGGTACCGAGCATGAGTTCGTGCTGCAGGAGTCGGTGTTCACCCGCCGCGGCGTCGATCGGATTCTCAAGTTCGCCTTCGACCTGGCGCAGACCCGTCCGCGCAAGCGCCTGACCTCGGCTACCAAGTCCAACGGCATCTCCATCAGCATGCCTTACTGGGACGAGCGCAGCGCGCTGATGGCCGCGCAGTACCCGGAGATCAGCTGGGACAAGCAGCACATCGACATTCTCTGTGCGCGCTTCGTGTTGCAGCCCGATCGTTTCGATGTGGTGGTGGCGTCGAACCTGTTCGGCGACATCCTTTCCGACCTGGGCCCGGCCTGCGCCGGCACCATCGGCATCGCGCCTTCGGCCAACCTCGACCCCGAGCGGCGCTTCCCTTCGCTGTTCGAGCCGGTGCACGGTTCGGCGCCGGACATCTACGGGCGCAACATCGCCAACCCGATCGCCATGATCTGGTCCGGCGCGCTGATGCTGGAATTCCTCGGCAACGGCGATGAACGCTACAGCGCCGCTCACGACGGGATTCTCAAGGCCATCGAGCGTGTCATCGCCGAAGGGCCGATCACTCCTGACCTCGGCGGCCAAGGCTCGACCCAGGATGTTGGCAAGGCTATCGCCGCGGCGCTCTGACAGGCCGTTGAAAAACTACCTGCGTTGGCAACACTGCGTTAAAAACGGCCTCGGCAAGCCGCTTGCGGCTAACGCGCTTTAGCGCGGCCCGTAGGGCGAGCGAAGCGAGTAATGCTCATTTACAGCCAGTAAAGTCGAGTGCGACCCCAGTCGCTTCCTCGGCCGTTTTTGCGGGGACGCCTAGTCATTGTCTTGCCTGCCTCGCCTACGTTTTTCAACAGCCTGCTGAGCGCCTACCTAGCTTGTATTGGTGTGTCACCCTTTTTAGCCCGTCCACACTGCG
>CBIHQF010000017.1:0-16795 GCA_966211665.1 uncultured Pseudomonas sp.
GCCTGGCACGCACGCGGGCGGGTTGCACCCGCCCTACGAGTTCGCAAGCCTTGCGAATAAACATAGGATCTACCAGAGCGCCCCTCGCGCCGATTATCAAGCCTTGCGCGGTATCCCATATTTACGCAACCGCACGGCGATGGCGCTGTGCGAGGTGTGCAGGCGCGCGGCCAGTTGCCGGCTGGAAGGGTGGCTGGCGTAGAGTTTTTCCAGCAGGGCCTTTTCGAAACCGGCCACCGCCGCTTCCAGGCTGTCGACTTCACCCCCGCTCTGCGGCGCGACGGCGGTGCTGGCGATATCCAGATCGTCGATCTGCACCTGATTGCTTTCGCAGATCGCCGCCGCGCGGAAGATCACGTTCTGCAGTTGCCGCACGTTGCCCGGCCAGCGGTTGCCGAGCAGCGCGGGATAGGTGTCTGGCGTCAACCGGCAGGGCAGGCGCTGGATCTGTGCGCAGGCCTGCTGCATGAAGTGTCGCGCCAACAGCAGAATGTCCTGGCCGCGCTCGCGTAGCGGCGGCACTTCCAGCTTGAGCACGTTGAGGCGGTAGAACAGGTCTTCGCGAAAACTGCCTTCGCTGACCATCTTTTCCAGATCGCGGTGGGTGGCGCTGAGGATGCGCACATCGACCTTGATCTCGCGCTCGCCGCCGACCCGGCGAAAGCTGCCGTCGCTCAAAAAGCGCAGCAGCTTGGCTTGCAGGTACGGCGACATCTCGCCGATTTCATCGAGGAACACCGTGCCCTGGTTGGCCAGCTCCAGCAGCCCCGGCTTGCCGCCGCGCTGGGCGCCGGTAAAGGCGCCGGGGGCGTAGCCGAACAGTTCGCTTTCGGCGAGGTTCTCCGGTAAAGCCGCGCAGTTCAGCGCCAGGAAGGGCGCGTTGCAGCGCGCGCTGATCGCATGGCAACCGCGCGCCACCAGCTCCTTGCCGGTGCCGGTTTCGCCATGGATCAGCAAGGGCGCATCCAGCGCCGCGACCCTGAGCGCGCGGGCCTTCAAGGTACGGATCGGCGCGGAATCGCCGAGCAGCGAGTCGAAGCCTTCGGCGTGGTCGTGGTGCAGCGCCGCCAGGCGTTCGCCGATGCGGCTCGGTGCATACAGGGTCAATAGGCCGCCGGCGAGTTGGCGCTGGCCGGCATCGACGGTCTCGCTGATCGGCGTGGCGTCAAGCAGCAGCGCTTGGCCGTTGAGAACGACTTCGCGTAGCGGCAGACGGAACTGCTGGTCGAGCAGGGCGGCGAGCAAGTCCGGATCGCTGAACAGCTCGGCGAGCGACAAGCCTTCCGGGTCCCGTTCGCACAGGGAGATCAACGCCGGGTTGGCGAGCAGCACGCGGCCTTCGCCATCCACCGCCAGCACCGGGTCGGTCATCGCCGCCAGCAAGGCATCGAGCTGCAGACGCCGGCGTTGCCCGGGCAGGATGTCGACGATGCTCACCGCCTGCACGCCATGGACGTTGAACAGCGCCTCGCGCAGTTCGTCGAGCACCGCGGGGCTCAAGGTCGGCGCATCGATGTAGACGTTCGGCGGCACCATCTCCACCGCATCCAGGTTGAGATTGCGCCCGCCGAGCAGGGCCAGCACTTCCTGGGTGATACCGACACGGTCGATAAAGGTGACGTGAATACGCATGCGGGCGGGCTACTGGTCGGGATGGTGAGCAGGGCGGCAGTATGCCCGGTCTGCGCGGCTTAGTTAATGCCGCGCGGAACGGTGGGGTCAGCCGCAGCTGAAACGTTGGATCATTTCGGCTTCGTCGATTTCGATATTCAGCCGTTGCGGGTTGAAGTCCATGGTCGCCCTATCGCCGGGGGCGAGTACGCGCACCTTGTCCGCGCCGGCCTGGAGGCGGGTCTGTTCGACTGTGTCAGCCGAGGCGAATTGGCCGAGCATGTTTTTTACCGCGTCGGCATTGCACTCGCTGGGCGCCTGGGCTGCTTGCACGTCCGCCGTATCACGGGAACCGCAACCGGTCAGGGCGACCAGCAGAAGCAGGCCGATGGGAAGCAATCTGGCGGACATGCGCAAATCCTCGTTTCGGTGACAAATAACCCTGGCCGGCCGCACGCCGGTGGTATGCCTGTTTACCATAGGTTAGTGGGCGCGTGAGCGCATGGAACACGGGTGAGATGGATAGACAAAGTACCCGGGTGGAAAACCGCGAAGCGTTTTCCACCATCAGGCCCGTTAACGCTCCAGCAAGACTCGCAACATGCGCGCGGGGTTGGCGAGAAAGTCATGGGTGACCCGGTAGTGCTCGGTTTCTTCGTAGGCGACCTCGGTGATGCCCTCGCCGCTGCACTGGAAGATGCGTGCTTGCGGGTAGGCCATCAGGATCGGCGAGTGGGTGGCGATGATGAACTGCGAGCCGTCGAGAACCAGATCGTGAATCCGCGACAGCACCGCCAGCTGCCGTTGCGGCGACAGCGCGGCTTCCGGTTCGTCGAGGATATACAGGCCCTGGCCGCCGAAGCGCTCCATCAACAGCGCGAGAAAGGATTCGCCGTGGGATTGCTCGTGCAGCGAGCGGCCGCCGTAGGAGTCGACGACGTTGAGGTTGTCGATTTCCGTGGCGACATTGAAGAAGCTCTCGGCGCGCAGAAAGTAGCCATCACGCGGCCGTTTGATGCCCTTGGCGATGCGCAGGTATTCATGCAGCTCGGAATGCGAACGGCGGGTGGCGAAATTGAAGTTCTTGCTGCCGCCCTCGGCATTGAAACCCAGGGATACGGCAATGGCCTCCAGCAGGGTCGACTTGCCCGAACCGTTCTCGCCGACAAAGAAGCTGACCTTCGGGTGCAGATCGATCCGTTCCAGCGCCGCTATGGCCGGCAGGCAGAACGGATAGCGGGCGAACGACTCGACCTTGTCGCGCAGCAGGCTGACGCGGCTGACGAACTGGGATGAAAGCATGGCGGCCACTTTGGGTTGCGTATCAAGGGTTGGGTGGTACGGGCTAGTCGAAGCTACCGAGTTGGTGGTGGCCTGTCTATTGGCGGTAGGCTGAGTGCACTCACGTAGGCTGGGTTAGCCGCCTGGGCGAGATACTTGGTTGACCGCGGGGCGGCTGCGGCGTAACCCCAGCAAGGGGCGGTGCGGCTAGTGGCGCTGTGTCGGGTTACGCGGCGCTCGGTAGCGGTGGTGTTTGCGCGTTATGGGGCATGCCGCTAACCCGACCTACGACTACGACTGACTCCGGGTCAGTGCGTAGGTTGGGTTGAGGAGCGCAGCGACGAAGCCCAACGGCGATGGTGCGGGACCACATATTCTGGTTGTGCGCAGTGACTGGCGGCGCTGCGTTGGGTTACACGGCGCTCGGTAGCGGTGGTGTTTGTGCGTTATGGGGAGCGCCGCTAACCCAACCTACATCAGCTGCCGACGCGATGGGGGCGCTGGCTCGGTGGTGTAGGCAGGCCGGGTTGGCGGATCAGGGCGGCTTGCCATTCGCCGGCGGTGAAGGTGTCGGTCTGTTGCAGCAGTTGGAGCTTGCCGGCGATCAGGCTCGCCACCGGCACGCCGTCGCGGTACAGCAGGCGGTTGCCGGCCACGGCCGGCACTTTGTTGCCGGGCAACAGGGTGCCGAGCAGGTTTAGCGGGTCGCAGGCGGAGAGGCTGATCAGTGCGCCGTCGGCTGGACGTTTGCGCACCTCGCGCAGCAGGGCGACGGCTTCCGGCAGGGCGAATTGTTCGCCGACCACGCCGGCGACGAAGCGCCCGCCGCGGATTTCGCCGCGCGCTTCCAGGCGCTGGTAGACCCGCAGCAGTTCGCGCCAGGACGGCAGCCAATCGGCTTCGCGCTCCAGCAGGCGCCAGCAGACCACGCCGTAGCGGCGCAGCAGGGTGCGTGCGATATGTTCCAGGGCTTCGGCGTTCGGCTTGCTCTCGGCTTCTTCACCACGAGCGCGCAGCAGGGCCCAGCGTCCGGCATCCTGCATATTGGCCAGGGCGCGGTGGGCATGGCGTTTCTGTTGACTGCGTTTGGCCGCCGGCAATAGCAGCGAGCGCAGGCCGGCGAAGCTGTCGGCGTTGGCCAGGCCGAGGGCCACCAGTTCGCCCAGGCAGTCCTCCAATTCGCTGCGCAGCAGATGCGCTTCGTCCTGCAATTCATCGAAGAACAGCGCGCCCTGGCTGGCCAGCACCTGGCGCAGGCGTTCGGCGCGCGGCGAGGGTTCGGCCGCGGGCGTTTCTCCGAGGCAGGCGCGCCATAAACCGAGGCTCTTGCGCGGCAGCAGGACGATCGGCGTGCTGCGCAGCGGGCCACCGGCGCTGCGGTTGCGCCCGGCCAGACGACACCAGACCAGGCGCCCGGAGCGGCACAGGTCGTCGAGCCAGTTGATCCCGTAATCGCTGACCCGGCTCGGCAGTATCTCGCTTTCCCAGGCTCCGGCCGCGGCCTGGAAACCTTCCAGCTGACCCAGCACACCGGCCAGGGCTTCGGCGCCGCGCACCCGGTTGTTCGGCGCCACACGCTGCCAGTCGAACAGAAAACGCATGAAGTCGGCGCGGTCGACCGGCTCGATCTCGCGGCGCAGGCGCCCCACCGTGTAGCGGTGGATGCGCGCCAGCAGGTGGCGTTCGCACCATTGTTCCTCTGTGCCCCCTGGCGAAAAGCGCCCGCGCAGCACATAGCCTTCGCGCTCCAGGGCGAGCAGGGCGAAATTGATCGACGACTCATCCAGTTGCAGATCGGCGGCGATCCGCGCCAGGGTCAAGGGGCCGAAGCCGCTGAGGCGGGCGCGCAACAGTTCGAC
The DNA here is from genome assembly GCA_966211665.1 of uncultured Pseudomonas sp. Taxonomy (GTDB): domain Bacteria; phylum Pseudomonadota; class Gammaproteobacteria; order Pseudomonadales; family Pseudomonadaceae; genus Aquipseudomonas. The sequence goes on from CBIHQF010000017.1 coordinate 4,752, forward strand.
CAGTGCCGCGTCCGTTTGCCACTCGATATCGTAACCAGGCGGCGCCTGGATCGTCGGTTTGAACATGGCGTGCGGTTGCAGCGCTTGCCATTGGCTAAGGCGTTCGGCCGCCAGCCACAGCGCCGGCGTGCCATCCAGATGCAGGCAGGTGGCGCGCTTGCCCTTGGCCAGCTTGGTCAGCCAGGCCGGCCAGCCGTTATTGGCTTGCGCCTCGGCCTGGGTGATGGCGCCGAGACTGAGCAGGGCGTCGTGCATCTCGTCGGCGTCGCGTACCTCGGGCCAGGCTTCCTGCCGCACGGCTTCGATGGCCTCGGTATCCAGGGCGCCGAGGTCGTCGCTGGAGGCCGGATCGCTCCAGCGCCGGCTCTGTACCGCCTGGGTACGGCGTTCCTCGATCGGCGCATCGTCGAGGTAGGCATAGGGGCGGGCGTTGAGGATTTCCGCGGCCAGCGCCGAGGGTGCCGGCAGGTCGCGGGCGATCAGTTCGATTTCGCCGGCTTCCATGCGCCGCAGCAGGGCCAGCCAGCCCTCGCTGTCCATGGCCTGGTGCAGACAGTCGTCGAGGGTTTGCGCCACCAGCGGGTGGTCGGGAATCTCGCGCTCGCCGACGATATTTTCCAGGCAGGCCACCTGGTCGGGAAACACCGTGGCCAGCAGGTCTTCGCTGCGCATGCGTTGCAACTGCGGTGCCACCTTACGGCCACCGGAAAAGCGCGGTAGGGCCAGGGCGACGCCGGCGTTCCAACGCCAGCGCACGGCGAACAGCGGCGCATCCAGCAGCGCCTGGATCAGCAGTTGCTCGGCGCTATTGGAATGCAGGTAGCGCCACACCTCGTCGAGCGGGAAGCTATGGCTGGTAGCCAGCGACAGGATCAGTGCGTCCTCGGTGGCGGCGGCCTGCAACTCGAAGTTGAAGCTGCGACAGAAACGCTTGCGCAGCGCCAGGCCCCAGGCGCGGTTGAGGCGGCTGCCGAACGGCGAATGGATGATCAGCTGCATGCCGCCGGATTCGTCGAAGAAACGCTCCATCACCAACCGCCGCTGGGTCGGCAAACCGCCGAGGGCGGCGCGCGCACGGGCCAGGTATTCGACTATCTGCTGCGCGGCGGATTGGTCGAGGCCGATGCTTTGCATCAGCCAGGTGGTGGCGTTCTCGATCAGGTTTGCGGCGGTGGCTGGGAGATTTTCGCGGCCAAGGCCGCCCCTACGGGAGTCGCTGGACTCTGTAGGAGCGGCCTCGGCCGCGATGGGCGTATCGCCGCAGAGCAACTGTTCGATCTGCTCGCGCAGCCGCGCCACCCCGGCTGACAATTCATCGCTGCGCCCCGGCGCTTCGCCGAGCCAGAACGGGATATTCGGCGGCTGGCCCTGGGCGTCCTCGACCCGCACCTTGCCCGGCTCCACGCGCAGGATGCGGTAGGACTGATTGCCCAACTGGAACACGTCGCCTGCCAGGCTCTCCACGGCGAAGTCTTCGTTGAGCGTGCCGACCTGAAACCCTTGGGGCTCCAGCAGCACGCTGTAATCGCCGGCGTCGGGGATGGTGCCGCCGCTGGTCAGCGCGGTCAGGCGCGCGGCACGCCGGCCGCGCAGGCGCCGGTTCACCGCATCGCGGTGCAGGTAGGCGGCGCGCACGCCCTGGCGGCCGCTGTAGCCTTCGGCGAGCATCTTCAGCAGGGCATCGAAGCTTGCGCGCGGCAGATCGTTGTAGGGCGCGGCGCGGGTCAGCAATTGGTAGAGCTCGTCCTCGCCCCATTCGCGGCAAGCCACCTCGGCGACTATCTGCTGGGCCAGCACATCCAAAGGCGCGTGAGGGATCTGCAGGGCGTCCAGCTCGCCGCGGCGCACGCAGTCGAGCAGCGCGGCGCATTCGATCAGTTCGTCGCGCGATTGCGGGAACAGCCGGCCCTTGGGGGTGCCGCCGACGCTGTGGCCGGAGCGGCCGACGCGCTGCAGGAACGCGGCGATGCTGCGCGGCGAGCCGAGCTGGCAGACCAGCTCGACCTCGCCGATATCGATGCCCAGCTCCAGCGATGCGGTGGCAACCAGCACCCGCAGTTCGCCGCGCTTGAGGCGCTGCTCGGCGTCCAGGCGCAGCTCCTTGGCCAGGCTGCCGTGATGCGCGGCGACCGCGGCCGTGCCCAGGCGTTCGGACAGATGCCGGCAGGCGCGCTCGGCCAGGCGCCGGGTGTTGACGAACACCAGGGTGGTGCGGTGCTGCTGGGCCAGCTCGGCCAGGCGCTCGTAGACCTTGTCCCAGGTTTCGTTGCTCATCACCGCATCGAGTGGTACCGGCGGTACTTCGATGGCCAGATCGCGGGCGCGGGTATAGCCGATATCGACGATATGGCAGGCGCCGGTTGGCACTGGCGCGGCTTCGGCGCTCGGCAACGGCGCCTGGCTACCGAGCAGAAAGCGCGCCACCGCCTCCAGCGGTTTTTGCGTGGCGGACAGGCCGATGCGCACCAGGCGCCGTTGGCACAGCGCCTCCAGGCGTTCGATGCTAAGCATCAGATGGCTGCCGCGTTTGCTCCCGGCGATGGCGTGGATTTCGTCGACGATCAGGCTGCGGCAGTCGGCGAGAATGGCCCGCCCGGACTCGGAGCCGAGCAGCACATAGAGCGATTCCGGGGTGGTGACCAGGATATGCGGCGCCTGCTTGCGCATCGCCAGGCGCTCGGCCTGGGTGGTGTCGCCGGTGCGCACCGCGCTGCGGATCCGCACATCGGCCAGGCCCTGACGTTGCAGTTCGGCGCGGATGCCGGCGAGCGGTTCTTCGAGGTTAATGCGGATATCGTTGGACAGCGCCTTGAGCGGCGAGACGTAGAGCACGTTGCAACGATCGTCCAGCTCGCCGCCCTGGGCCAGGCCTTCGCGCACCAGGGCGTCGATGGCGGCGAGGAAGGCGGTCAAGGTCTTGCCCGAGCCGGTGGGCGCGGCGACCAGGGTCGAGCGGCCGGCGGCGATCGCCGGCCAGGCCTCGATCTGCGCCGGCGTCGGCACACCGAAACGCTGGCGGAACCAAGTGGCGACCGCGGGATGGAAGGTCGCCAGCGCGGTGTCGGTTTGGTCGCGTTCGGAGGTCGGCTTCATGCCGCTCATCATGCTAGGGCCAAGCGCTGGCCTCAAGCGCCGTTCGACCAGAAGCCCGGAGGCTGGGTTGCGGGCTGACGGTGAGCAACAGGGCCTGCGCGCCTTCGCAGACCCTGCGGCCGGCTTATTTGCCGGCGGTGAGGGTGGTGTAGCTATTGATCAGGTTGCGGTAGTCGGGGATGTGGTTGGAGAACAATGTGCCGAGGCCTTCGACATCGTTGCGCCAGTCACGGTGCAGCTCGCAGGCGAGGCCGAACCAGGTCATCAGCTGGGCGCCGGATGCGGACATGCGCTCCCAGGCCGAGTCGCGGGTGATTTCGTTGAAGGTGCCGGAGGCATCGGTGACCACGAAGACTTCGAAGCCGGCTTCCAGCGCCGACAGCGCAGGAAAGGCCACGCAGACCTCGGTGACCACCCCGGCGATGATCAGCTGCTTGCGCCCGGTGGCTTTCACCGCCGCGACGAAGTCCTCGTTGTCCCAGGCATTGATCTGGCCGGGACGGGCGATATAGGGCGCATACGGAAACTGTTGCTTGAGTTCCGGCACTAACGGGCCGTTGGGGCCGTCCTCGAAGCTGGTGGTGAGGATGGTCGGCAATTTGAAGTAGCTGGCCAGGTCGGCGAGGGCCAGCACGTTGTTCTTGAACTTGTCCGGGTCGATATCGCGTACCAGCGACAGCAGGCCGGTCTGGTGGTCGACCAGCAACACTGCGGCCTGATCCTTGTCGAGACGTTTGTAGGGAGTACTCATGGCAATGTCCTCTTGCTTGGGTAAAGGCCGTGCGCCCTGCGCACGGCGGGGAAACTGAAGTCCGGGCGATCTACGCGGGTTGTTGGCCGAATGAGCCTCTGCGCAGTTCGGCGTGCGCCTGGGCGATCTCGGTCTGGCTGTTCATAACGAAAGGGCCATAACCGACTATGGGTTCGTCGATCGGTTCACCGCTGAGCAACAGCACCAGGGCCTGGGTTTCGGCCTCCAGCAGCAATTCGTCGCCGGCGCGCTCGAACAGCACCATTTGCGCCTCGCCAACTGCCTGGCTGCCATTTACCTGCAGCGTGCCGCGCAGCACGATCAGCACCGTGCTGCGTCCTTCGACAACAGACAAGCGCAATGGCTTGCGGGCATTCAGGCGGATATCCCACACATCCAGGGCGGTAAAGGTCCGAGCTGGCCCGCGCTGGCCGGCGAACTCACCGGCAATCAAACGCAGCTGGCCGGCATCGCCTGCCAGCGGCAGCACTGGAATGTCCTGGTTAAGCAGCGTCTGGTAGCCCGGCGCAGCCAACTTGTCGCGGGCCGGCAGGTTGACCCAGAGCTGCACCATTTCCAGGATGCCGCCTTTTGCGCTAAAGGCCGCCGAGTGGAATTCCTCATGCAGGATGCCTGAGGCCGCGGTCATCCATTGCACGTCGCCGGGGCCGATCAGGCCACCACTGCCGGTCGAGTCGCGGTGCTCCAGTTCACCCTGATAGACGATGGTCACCGTCTCGAAACCGCGGTGTGGGTGCTGGCCGACGCCTCGGCGTTGCTGGGTTGGGGAAAACTCGTGGGGGCCGGCATAGTCGAGCAGCAGGAAGGGGCTGATGTGTTGACCCAGGCTGTCGTAGGAGAACAGCGAGCGCACCGGGAAACCATCGCCTACCCAATGCTGTTGGTTGTTGCTGTAGCGACCGAGAATCTTCTTCATGGCGTGCCTCCTGAAGTGCATGGAGCACACTGTAAAAGTGCAACACTTGGCTCGATAGACCGACTAATTTAGTCTCAGCGTTCTATTTGGAGAACGATGATGGACGATCTCAACGACCTCTATTACTTCGCCCAGGTGGTCGAACACGGTGGTTTCGCTGCCGCTGGCCGAGCGCTGAACATGCCCAAGTCCAAGTTAAGCCGGCGTATCGCCTTGCTCGAAGAGCGTCTCGGGGTGCGTCTGCTACAGCGCTCGCCACGGCATTTCTCGGTGACCGAACTGGGGCAGGAATACCAGCGCCATTGCCAGGCCATGCTGGTCGAGGCGCAGGCCGCGCGGGAGGCGATCGAACGCACGCGCTCGGAACCCCAGGGCTTGGTGCGCATGAGCTGTCCGACCACCTTGCTGCAGTACCGGGTGGCCGACCTGCTCAGCCGTTTTATGCTCGAGTACCCCAAGGTTCAGGTGCAGCTGGAAGCCACCAATAGGCGCGTCGACGTGCTTGGCGAAGGCCTCGATCTGGCACTGCGGGTGCGTTTCCCGCCACTGGAAAGCAGCGACCTGGTGATGCGCGTGCTGGCCGATAGCCCGCAGCGCCTGGTGGCCAGTCCGGAATTTATGCGAGGCCGCGAATTACCCCTGCTGCCCGCCGACCTGAGCGGCCTGCCGAGCCTGGACTGGGGGCCGCCACGTGAGCACAGCTGGTGCCTGGAAGGCCCCGCCGGCGCCACCGCCGAGGTGCGGCACCGGCCGCGCCTGATCAGTGACGATATGTCCGCCTTGCGCCGGGCAGCCCTGCATGGTGTCGGCGTGGTGCAGTTGCCATGCATGGTGGTGGAGCGCGATCTGGCGGCTGGGCGCCTGCTCGACATCATCCCGCACTGGGCGCCGCGCGGCGGTGTGGTGCATGCGGTGTTTCCCTCAAGGCGCGGCCTGCTGCCCTCGGTGCGCAGCCTGATCGATTTTCTCGCCGAGCGGATGCCACTCTCCTGAGCCCCGGCCGCATCCCAACCGTAAACGCCCGAGGTGAAAATCCCACGCGGCACTTGCACGCCACCACCCTGGATTACATACACTCTGCGCTTCCGTTCTTCAGTCAAGGCCATCCCGTGCAACCGGTGATCTCGATCCAGCAACTGAGCAAGACCTACGCATCCGGCCATCCGGCGCTGCAAAGCATCGACCTGGATATCCGCAAGGGCGAGATATTCGCCTTGCTCGGCCCCAACGGCGCCGGCAAGACCACGCTGATCAGCATCGTCTGCGGCATCGTCAATCCCGGTTCCGGCAAGGTGTTGGTGGGCGGTTACGACATCATCGGCGACTACCGGGCGGCGCGTTCGCAAATCGGCCTGGTGCCCCAGGAGCTGTTCAACGACGCCTTCGAAAGCGTCTGGTCGACGGTCAAGTTCAGCCGCGGGCTGTTCGGCAAGAAGCCCGATCCGGCTTATCTGGAGCGCCTGCTGCGCGACCTGTCGCTGTGGGAGAAGAAGGACGCGCGGCTGTTCGAGTTGTCCGGCGGCATGAAGCGTCGGGTGATGATCGCCAAGGCGCTGTCCCACGAGCCGCAGATTCTGTTTCTCGACGAGCCCACCGCCGGCGTCGACGTCGAGCTGCGCCGCGATATGTGGAACATGGTGCGCGGCCTGCGCGAGCGTGGGGTGACCATCATTCTCACCACCCACTACATCGAGGAGGCCGAGGAGATGGCCGACCGCATCGGGGTGATCAGCAAGGGCCGGATCGTCCTGGTCGAGGACAAGCAGGTGCTGATGCACAAGCTCGGCAAGAAGCAGCTGTGCCTGCAACTGCAGCAACCCCTGGCCAGCCTACCGGCCGAGCTCGCGCGTTACCCGTTGGAGCTGACCGACGAGGGCCATGCCCTGGTCTTCACCTTCGACACCCAGAGCGAGCACACCGGCATCGCCGAGCTGCTCAAGGACCTGGCCCAGCACGGCATCGACTTCAAAGATTTACAGTCCAGTCAGAGTTCTTTGGAAGATATCTTCGTCAATCTTGTACAGGAATCGCGCGCATGAATTTCTACGCGATCCGCGCCATCTACCTGTTCGAACTGGCCCGCACCTGGCGCACCCTGTTGCAGAGCATCGCCACCCCGGTGATCAGCACTTCGCTGTATTTCGTGGTGTTCGGCTCGGCCATAGGTTCGAGCATGACCCAGGTGCAGGGCGTGAGTTACGGCGCCTTTATCGTGCCGGGGCTGATCATGCTGGCGCTGCTCACCGAGAGCATTTCCAACGCTTCGTTCGGCATCTATATGCCCAAGTATTCGGGGACGATTTATGAGGTGCTGTCGGCGCCGGTGTCCTACCTGGAAATCCTTATCGGTTATGTCGGCGCGGCGGCGACCAAATCGGTGATCCTCGGGGTGATCATCCTGGTCACCGCGCGCCTGTTCGTCGATTTCGAGATACTCCATCCGGTCTGGATGCTGGCGCTGCTGGTGCTCACCGCGCTGACCTTCAGCCTGTTCGGCTTCATCATCGGCGTGTGGGCCAATGGCTGGGAAAAATTGCAGATAGTGCCGGCGTTGATCGTCACGCCGCTGACCTTCCTCGGCGGCAGCTTCTACTCGATCAGCATGTTGCCGCCGGTGTGGCAGACCGTCACCCTGTTCAACCCGGTGGTGTATTTGATCAGCGCCTTCCGCTGGAGCTTCTACGGCGTATCCGACGTCAACGTGGCGCTCAGCCTGGGGATGATCGGCGGCTTTCTGCTGCTCTGCGTGGCCGTCGTCGCCTGGATCTTCAAGACCGGCTACCGGCTCAAAAGCTGAGGCGGCTCAAGCGGTTTGGCCGCCGGCGCTCATCGCAGCAAGTTGGCGAACAGGCGGGTGGCCGCCAGACCGGCCGGCGTCGCGTTAGCGGTCGGCGCCATCAGCTCGATCAGCCGGGCGCTACGCGCGGGCTCGGCCAGTGCGCGTAATTGCTTGTCCAGGGCGCCGTCGCCAGCACCGGACCTCGGCATCATGGGCGGCGGGTCATGACGCAGGTGCTCGGGCAAGGGATTCGCACGTGGCCGCGTCTGTAGCCAGTCGCCGGCGATCCAGTCGTGCAGCAGTTGTCGCTCATAGGTCCCGAACATCACCGCATATTCACTCTGCAACAACCGCCAGAAGTGGCTGTGCTGCGGATTCCTGTGGCGCTGGATCCAGCCGCGCTTGCACAAGGCGGCGAGCAAATCGCCGAGTTGTCCGGGCTGGCTCAGCCATTGCTTGACCGTGCGCCCGCCGATGCGACAGAAATCCGAGGGCATGGAGCCAGCGGCCGCGCGCTTGCGTTCGAGCATCGCCAGTAGCTCCCGTTCCAGATCGAAGGCGGCGATTGCCGCGCTCGCATTCAGGCCCAATCGGTTGAGGCGATAGCCAAGCGCGACGCGCCGATAAAAGCCCCGGGCATCGCCTGCCGCCGGCAGGTTGTCCAGCACCGCCTGTATGATCTTGTGCGCATGGCCGCCGATATCGAGGTGCGCTTGAAAGCAGTAAGGGGCGATATCCAGTTCGTGCAACTCGAAGGCGCCGATCGACAGCGGCAACTGCTCGCGGCCGAGGCTGTAACCGATCACTTCGGGCAGGTACTCGGCGGCCAGGCGACCGAGCGCCAACTGCTGCGCGCCCTCGATGAAATGCTCGTCGCTCAGCCAGGCGGGCGCCATGCAGCCGTGCTTGGCCAGTAGGTTCTTGTAGCGTAGCGCAGGATGCTGGGCCGGGTCGCCGTTGCCGAGTCGTTGCAGATAGCGGTGGATCAGCCCGCGCAAGCGCTGCTCGCGCCATTGCGGCAGCAAGCCATACAGCCAGGCCCCGTCGACCAGTTCGGTCGGCGCCATCGCCTGGAGAAAATACAGCGCATGGGCGCGGTTACCGAAGTAGCGCCGCGGTTGGCCCTGCGCGCGGCCTTCTAGGTAGCGCTGGTACGCCACGCTGGTCGCACGCGCCCCTTGCTCGGCCCATTCGCTCAGATTCTCAGGGGCTTCGGGCAGATCGCAGGTCAGACGCGCGGCCCGTTGCAACTGCCGCTCGAGAAAGGCGCGGCCGAGCCGCAGTCCCTGTTCGTCGTTCGTCATCAAGGCATGGTAGACCGCGCTCGCCGTTCCGCGACGAGCCTGCGACGGGGCGACGGGTCCTGTAATGGAGATCGGGGCGGAGGTCTTCATGGTGGATTCGCCAGGCTGTGAGCGACCTAGTTGTGAGCCCGCGGCATGGCGAAAATTCAATAGCCGCCGAAAGGCTGGAGCTCCCGCATCGCGCGCTGTAGCGGTTGCGCGCTAATTAACCAGCCCGCGGTTGCCGTCCGGCCGGCGCGGGCTGGCGAGGGACTAAACTTGCCGGCTGATCTCGTCGTTCAACCATTCCTTGACCGTCGCCAGGTGGATCCGCTCCTGATCGAGCGGCGTCTGAAAGCTGTCGGCGAGGCTGCTCTGCCCGCTGATACGGGCCAATTCGATGAGCATTTCCCAGCCGGCGTTGTCGCTCAGCTCGGCGGTCAGCAGCGCATTGAGCGATTGCGCCCAATTGGTTCGCGGGTCGCTGATGACCTGCAGCAGCCCCATCGACGCTACCCCCATGACATCGGCGCAGGGCGTCATGGCGGAGGGGTCGGCGCCGAGTTTTTCCAGGCTTTGCACAAGTAGTCTGAAATGCTCCATTTCCTCGTTACGAAAGCGCTGCAGCGTGTTCATCATCTCCGTATCCAGCTCCATGGCCTGGGCCTTGGCGGTCAAGGCTTCGTAGAGCCGGGTGCCGGTGCGCTCGAATGCCAGGCGTTCGCCGAGCTTATCGATCAGCACTTCCGGGCTGACGCCTACCAGTTTGTTCAAGGCGGTTTTGAGCATGCCCTTGGCGGAGCCGGGGATCGGCACCGAGCCGATTTTTTCCGCCTCATCGATATGTGCTCTACGCACCAAGGTAATTTTCTGTTCGTCGCCGGGAATATCGGGCGGCACCTCCTGTGCTGCCTTGACCTGCCGCTCGCTGTCGACCGGCGACATCTTCGCACCGGTATAGTTGAGTCCCATCTCGGTTGCATTCTCCATTTCGGTTCTCCGTCATGAATGCTGGTTAAGAGGCCTTCTGCATGAGTTCGGTGCCGGGAGCCCAGCGGTAACCGGCCGATGCCGTTTCCACCGCAGTGCCCTCGGAGTTCAGTTGGTTGCGGTATTCGTGGCTAGCGGCTCCTTCCTGCTGGCTATCGACGTACTCGGTGCCCTTGGCGCGCAGATCGATTTCCTCTTTCAAGACCTTGCGTACGAACTCGCGCTGGCTCTTGAACTCGACGGGCTTGGGCAAGGTGCCGCCGAGGATTTCCTGCGGGTCACGGCGCTCGTGGGTTTTGAACAGCTCGGAAACCAACTGCAGGTGGCCCAGTTCGTAATCGAGGAAACGCTCCCAGATCGCCTTGATCCTCGGGTTGCTCTCCTGCTCGACGCAGCTGTGGTAGTTGTAAACCTCCATGGCTTCATGGATCAGCCACTTCTCCAGAAAGCTCTCGTCCGGGTCCTGCAGGGAGCCGTATTGGGTGACGTGCTGTTCCTCCACCGAGGCGATTTCCGCATACAGCTGCCGCGCCACCGGGTCGGCGAAGGTCGGGCCGATGTTCATGTAGTAGTCATGGGTCTGGTATTCGGCGGCGGTGATCATCGCGGCATGGATCTTGGTGATCAGCTCTGCCGAGTCGCGTTGGTAGGCGGTGCGCAGATCGTCCTCCGGCGCGCGGTGATGCACGGTGGTGGGGCGACTGGGGATGATGTCGGTATAGCCCTGGAGAATGTTGTTGGCGTCCTTGCCTTCCAGGCGATCGAGCATGGCCGAATAACGATAGAGATGATCGAAATCCTCCAGCAGGCCGAAGCGATAGGTTTGCGCCTGATACGGGTCAGGCTCCCTCTGTGCCACGGCGGCGGTGACTTCGATCGCCACCTGTTCGTAGGCGACGGTGGTTTCCAGCGGCGAATGATCGGCCGAGAGCAACCAGTTGACCATGGTCGCCTGATGTTGCTCGGCGCGGCGCACTTGGGCGAGGGGCAGGCGCAACTCGCGATTGAAGCGTGCGCCTATATGCTTGAGACGCAACGCATCGTTCTCGATGCCGTTCATCAAGATGATCCGCACGCGGGTGAACGCGTCGTCGTCCAGTTTGCTGATCGGCTTGCTGGACATCTCTCGCCAGGTGAATTTTTGTTGATCCAAGGGGCAGCCCTTGGCATCGAGCAGGCTGGTTAAGGTTTCCATCAGACCTCCGGTTACTTATTCATCCACGAGACCGGTAGTTGGCCTCACGTAATGCTGAGTGGGTGCTCCGGCCGCTCGTTTCAGTTAATAGACAAGTGGTCGAGCAGGTAATAAGCAAGCGGATGGCAAGCAGTAACCAAAGGTGGTGTTGCGGCGCTATCGGATTCGTTAGGGGCAGAGTTATAGGGTGGTGATATCAGGCACAGTGAATTAACGCAGCGATATTCGTTGCGTATGTTTAGTGGCCGATAACTTAGCGTCGCGCGCTGGCGATTAAGCGAAAAGTAACCGATCAGGCGGAAGCGGAGGCCTGTCCATAGGCCTCCGCTTATGCAGACGAGTTATGAGCTGCGGCCGCCGCCATGGCTGTGCGAACCGCCTTTGCGGCCTGCCTCCGAGGCTTTTGCACGGTCATTGGCGAAGTTGCCTCCGCTGTTCTGACCACCTTTGCGGCCTGCTTCGGACGCTTTCGCCCGATCGTTAGCAAAGTTTCCAGGGTTACTATTGCTAGGCATTTTTAAACTCCTCTTTTAAGCATTAAGGCTGTTGTTAGCCTTACATGCTTTAAGAAGCTCATGTGCGGGATTTGGTTCGTAGCGTTTTTTGCGCTTACAGAAACGATCGGATAAGCGGTATTGGTTGATAGCACATTGCGGAAGATTGCTACTGCTTTAATGGCGGGGCGATTGTTTGTTGCGATAAGAGCGTTTCTTAGTGGCTGTTAACGTGGTGGCTTTTAACGTGACGGCCTCAAGCGCTTCGATTATCCACCGGTGCGATCAAGTGAGAGAGGTGCGGCAGCAGTTGGCGGAAACGAAAAAGCCCTGCCATGAGCAGGGCTTTTTCGTCAGGGATCTGGAGCGGGCGAAGGGAATCGAACCCTCGTTATCAGCTTGGGAAGCTGGAGTAATGCCATTATACGACGCCCGCAGCGGGTGCCTTTATACCGGAGTTCGCCGGCAAAATGAAGTCCGGCTTTGGCAACGCGCTGCCGCGTTGCCGTGCCCAGGGAGCGG
>CBIHQF010000018.1:0-16602 GCA_966211665.1 uncultured Pseudomonas sp.
AAGCGGAGCGCGGTTATCACATAAGCATGGACAGCCCGGCCGTCAGGCTTAACCGGCCGATCGGCTCGGCAGAGCGCCGCTTCGTCATCAGCCCGCTGGACTCCGGCCTGCGCGCGGTGGGCTTTACCGAACTCGGCGGCCTGCGACTGAAGCCGATTGCGCGCCGCTTCAAGACCCTGCGCCGGCACAGCCAGGCGCTTGTCCCGGCGCTCGCCGACCCAGCGCTGAACTGCCGCGAATGGATGGGCCACCGCCCCACCCTGCCCGACTCGCTACCGGTGATCGATAGGCACCCGCAACACGCGCGGCTGCTGTTCGCCTTCGGCAATCAGCACTTGGGCCTGACCCAGGCGGCGATCAGCGCGGAACTGGTGGTCGATCTGATGACCGGGGAAACGCCAACCATCGACCCGCAGCCGTATCGGGTCGACCGCTTCTGAATCCGCTCAATGGTTTCACCCAGGCAAAAAAGCTATGTCCCGTGCTCTGTTGCGTTCAGGCATCGGCGCTAAATGTAGGGGGGGCTGACTTCGTAGCAAAAAAAGGCTCTGTACCCGTTACGTGTTGTATCGCCAGGCGCGAATCGTAGGAGGCCCGACCTCGGGGCGAGCTTTTAGCTGTATCCGCGAACCGATGAGCGGGCAGCCCTGCGGGCTGCATTCGCCGCGGGGGCGCGCCTCTTACAAGGCATCGCATCATGCAACACGTCATTGGGACACAGCCAAAAAAAGCCGACCCGATACCCTAAGGGTATGGATCGGCGAAGCCCTATCGGGTCGTGGGTGAGTCGTTCAGCCGGGCATCAGCAATGAATTCCGGCTAACGATACCTACCCACAGACGACCGACCGTGGGCAGGGTGAATGGGTTCAGGCCAGCTTGCGCTCGACTTCGTCGAACTGCGCCTGCACTGCGGCCTCTGGCTCTTCGGTCAGCAGGCTGACGACGACGATCGCGATGGTCGCCAGGATAAAGCCGGGGATGATTTCGTAGAGACCGAACACGCCGCCCAGACTGGCCAGCTGCTTCCAGATCACCACGGTCACGCCGCCCAGGGCGATACCGGCGAGAGCACCGTTACGGTTCATCCGCTTCCAATACAACGACAGCAGGATCGCCGGACCGAAGGCCGCGCCGAAGCCTGCCCAGGCATAGGACACCAGACCGAGAACGGTGCTGTCCGGGTTCATGGCCAGAACCAGGGCGATAACGGCGATCAGGATCACGGCGGCGCGGCCGATCCAGACCAGCTCGGCGTCGCCGGCATCTTTCTTGAGGATGGCCTTGTAGAAGTCTTCAGCCAGGGCCGAGGAGCTGACCAGCAACTGCGAGTCGGCGGTGGACATGATCGCAGCCAGCACGGCGGCCATCAGGATACCGGCCACGACCGGATGGAACAGGCTGTTGACCAGCACCATGAACACGGTTTCGGCGTCGGCCAGGTCGGTTTCCAGGTAGCCCAGGGCCACCCAGCCGATGACCAGCGCGGCAACCAGGGTCAGGGCGGTCCAGCTCACCGCGATACGGCGGGCGGTCGGCATGTCCTTGTCGTTGGAGATCGCCTTGAAGCGCGCCAGGATATGGGGCTGGCCGAAGTAGCCGAGACCCCAGCCGAGCAGCGAGAGAATGGCGATGATGCCCAACGGCTGGCCTTTGACATCGTTGAAGAACGTCAGCAACTCGGGGTTCTTGGCGTTCATTGCCGCATGGGTCGCCTCGATGCCGCCCACGGCGTTGAGAGCGAACACCGGCACCAGCACCAGCGCGGCGGCCATCAGCAGCCCCTGCACCACGTCGGTCCAGGCCACGGCGAGGAAGCCACCGAACAGGGTGTAGGAGACCACGGCCAGGGTGCCGACGACCACGGCGATCTTGTAATCGAAACCGAACACGGTTTCGAACAGCTTGCCGGACGCGACCAGGCCCGAACTGGTGTAGAACAGGAAAAACGTCAGGATGATCAACGCCGAAACCACACGCAGGGCACGGGACTTGTCGTTGAAGCGATTCTCGAAGTAGGCCGGCATGGTCACCGAGTCGTTGGCCGTGTGCGAGTAAATGCGCAGGCGCTGGGCAACGAACAGCCAGTTCAACCAGGTACCGGCCAGCAGGCCGATGGCGATCCAGGTGGCCTCGAAACCGGCAGCCAGGGCGTAGCCCGGCAAACCCAGCAGCAGCCAGCCACTCATGTCCGATGCGCCCGCCGACAGCGCGGCGGTGGTCGGGCCAATGGAGCGCCCACCCAGTACATAGTCGGACAGATTGCTGGTACGGCGATAGGCGACTATGCCCAGCCACAACATCAGCACCAGGTAGACCACGAAGGTCACCCCTACGACAAAAACATTCTGCTCATTCATGTTGTTGTTCTCGTGTTGGCACGGCTCGGGCCGTGACTCTGTATTTTAAGCAACCGCGGCATGCGGCCACTGCGTTAAACCACCGACCAAGCGCACGCAAATGCAGCGTCGGAGGTGGGGCGAGCCTATTGGCTCGCCCTGAACCAGGGGACAGATCGCAGCGCGATAGCCTGTTACTCGTCGCCCAGCGACAACAGCGAGGCGTTGCCGCCCACCGCAGTGGTGTTGACCGAAGTGGTGCGTTCGTTGACGAAACGCAGCAGGTAGCTCGGGCCACCGGCTTTCGGGCCGGTGCCGGACAGGCCGCAGCCGCCGAACGGCTGCACGCCGACCACCGCGCCGATCTGGTTGCGGTTGACGTAGAGGTTGCCGACCCGCGCCAGCGCCTCGATGCGTGCGGCGGTTTCCTCGTTGCGGCTGTGCACGCCCAGGGTAAGGCCATAGCCGGTGCCGTTGATCGCGGCGACCACCTGCTCCAGATCGCGGGCCTCGAAGCGCACGATATGCAGGATCGGGCCGAAGTTTTCTTTCTGCAGCTCGGCGATGCCACCGATCTCGAACGCCACCGGGGCGACGAAGTGGCCGTCCAGGCCGGCCGGCAGCACGGTTTCGGCGATCAGCTTGCCTTCGCCCTTGAGCTTGGCGATATGCGCTTCGAGGCCGGCCTTGGCTTCGGCGTCGATCACCGGGCCGACATCGCTTTCGCGCAGGTGGGTCGGGCCGACTTTCAGTTCGGCCATAGCGCCCTTGAGCAGGTCCAGCACGCGCTCGGCGATGTCGTTCTGCACGTAGAGCACGCGCAGTGCCGAGCAACGCTGGCCGGCGCTGGTGAAGGCCGATTGCACGGCGTCCTTGACCACTTGCTCGGGCAGCGCGGTGGAGTCGACGATCATCGCGTTCTGCCCGCCGGTTTCGGCGATCAGCGCGGCAATCGGGCCGGCCTTCTCGGCCAGTTGACGGTTGATGATCCGCGCGGTGTCGGTGGAGCCGGTGAAGCACACGCCGGCGACGCGGGCATCGCGGCAGAACACGCCGCCCAAGGTGGCGCCGTCGCCGGGCAGGAAGGCGATCACATCCTTCGGCAGACCGGCTTCGAACATCAGTTCCAAGGCGCGCGCGGCGATCAGGCTGGTCTGCTCGGCCGGCTTGGCCAGTACGCAGTTACCGGCGACCAGGGCGGCGGTGATCTGACCCAGGTAGATTGCCAGGGGGAAGTTCCACGGGCTGATGCAGACGAAGATGCCGCGACCTTCATGGAACAGCTCGTTGCGCTCGCCGGTCGGCCCTTGCAGCTCTTCGCGCCCCAGACGCAGGCGCGCCTGCTGGGCGTAGTAACGGCAGAAATCCACCGCCTCGCGCACTTCGTCGATACCGTCCTGCATGGATTTGCCGGCTTCCACGGTGCACAGCGCCATCAGCTCGGCGCGGTTGGCTTCGAGCAGGTCGGCCAGACACTCGAAGATGCTCGCGCGGCTGTCGATGGCGGTGGCGTTCCAGTGCGGCCAGGCCGCGTGCAGCACGTTCAGCGCGTCGGCCGCCTGGGCGGCGCTGGCGAATTGGGCGCTGCCGACCACTTTGCTCAGCTCGTAGGGGCAGCGTACTTCCTGCGCGGTGCCGGCGAGTTTCTCGCCGTTGATCACCGGAGCGGCTTGCCATTGGCGGGACAGGTGCGGCTTATAGGCGAGCTCGAGCTCGGCCCAGGTGTGCTGAATATTCATATTTAGGCCTTGAGAATTTTTCCGCGCACTGCCGAACAGCGCAGGCGGGAGAGGAATTTTGTCGTTGCCGAGGGTTCTGCAAGCACGCAGCTGGGTCACCGGGTGATCGAGCAGCGACTCGATCGGCGTGTTCGGGTCGACCAACTGGTGCACGAACGAGGAGTTCGCGCCGTTTTCCAGCAGGCGCCGTACCAGATACGGCAGCAG
Organism: uncultured Pseudomonas sp.; assembly: GCA_966211665.1. Lineage (GTDB taxonomy): Bacteria > Pseudomonadota > Gammaproteobacteria > Pseudomonadales > Pseudomonadaceae > Aquipseudomonas. The sequence continues at coordinate 4,285 of CBIHQF010000018.1, forward strand.
GTCCTTATGCGCGCCGACCGGGGCATAGATACGCACGGTCTTGCCGTGTTTCTCCAGAACGGTGTCGTACAACGCATCGCCCATGCCATGCAGGCGCTGGAATTCGAACTCGCGCGGCTGCTTCTGCTCGGCGGCGATCGCCAGGATGCAGCTGACGGTGTGGGCGTTATGGCTGGCGAACTGCGGGTAGATCACCCCGCGGGTGAACTCCGATAGCAGGAAGCGCGCACAGGCCAGGTAGGAGGTATCGGTGCCTTCTTTGCGGGTGAATACCGGGTAGCCGTCCAGGCCCTGGACCTGGCACTGCTTGATCTCGGTATCCCAATACGCGCCTTTTACCAAGCGCAGCGGCATCTTCTCGCCGAGTTCCTTGCCCAGCAGCGTCAGCCATACCAGCACCGGCAGGCAGCGCTTGGAATAGGCCTGCACCACCAGGCCGAACTCGCCCCAGCCTTTAAGGGCCGGATCGCGCATCAGCTTTTCATAGAGTTCCAGCGACAGTTCGAGGCGATCGGCTTCTTCGGCATCCACCGAGATACCGACGCCCAGCTTGCGCGCCCGCACGGCCAGCTCCAGCACATTGGCGAACAGCTCGGTCAGCACGCGTTCGCGCTGGGCCACTTCATAGCGCGGGTGTAGGGCGGACAGCTTGATCGAGATCGACGGCTTCGGTCCCGGCCCGACCTGCCCTTCGGCGCCGACGGTGTCGATGGCCTTGCGGTAGTCGGCCATATACTTCTCGGCGTCTTCTGCGGTCAGCGCCGCTTCGCCGAGCATGTCGAAGGAGTAGGTGTAGCCTTTTTCGCGCTCCGGGCGGCCGTTCTTCAGCGCTTCGGCGATGTTGCGGCCGAGCACGAACTGCTTGCCCATCAGCTTCATCGCCTGGTTCATCGCGGCGCGAATCACCGGCTCACCGGAGCGCTGGATCAAACGACCCAGCACATTCTTCGGACGGCCGTCGGCGGTTTCCGGGTCGACCACCTTGCCGGTCATCACCAGGCCCCAGGCGGCGAAATTGACCAGCACGCTGTCGCTCTTGCCGAGGTGGCGTTCCCACTCGGCGGCGTTCAGCTTGTCGCGGATCAGCGCGTCGGCGGTGGCGGCGTCCGGCACGCGCAGCAAAGCCTCGGCCAGGCACATGAGCATCAGCCCTTCCTGGGTATCGAGGCTGTACTGACGAAGCAGCGCGTCGAGGGTATCGACGGCATTGTCCCGGCTACGTACGTCCTGAATCAGGGTACGGGCACCGCGGCGGATGGCCTCGATGCCGGCTTCGCCGGGATCGGCGAGCTCGAGGAGCTCAGTGAGATAGGCTGCCTCGTCAACGCTGTAATTAGCACTGATGACAGGGAAAAAATCGGCGGCCTTGGCGTCGGAGATCCGCTTAAGGAACTCGCTCTGCAAGACGTGACTGGCTTTGAACATCACGCCCATCCTCTTGTGGAGTGTATTGTTATCGGTCTAGCGCAGCTTCGCAGGTCCGACCAATTACAAATTGGCCAAAACCTGCGCACTGCTTCAGTGAGTGGCTGAATTTAGTGGCAGAGCGATGACAGCTTCTTGCTGAAAACTCTGGAGTTTTTGCGAAAAGCTCCAGCACCGGGAACTTCTCGCGAACATTCGTTTGAAAAACCGCGAAAGCGCGGCTCGGCGTGACACCCCGCTCATGGCCTGCGTCACTGCTGCATTCCTTCTGGCCGCGCAGACTCCACCCATGCATCCGCAAAGAACCGCTCTGCATAACGAACTGCATGCTCGCCCCTCGCTGTATTTCAACGAGCCGGCGCATGTCTTTCATATCGCCCTGCTCGACCAGAGCGGGGTCAGCGAAGCGGTGATCGCCACGCTGGCCGAGCGCGCGCCGGCCCCCTGGCCGCCCGGCACCGCCCAAGGCTTGGTGCAAATGGATGGCGGCCCGCTGAAGTGGGAACGGCATGCCGAGTTCTTCACCCTGACGTTGATGCTGCCCAAGCAAGCCAACGGCGAATTCTGGCCGGCCCTGCCGGAGGCGTTGGCGGCGCTGATCGAGCCCTACCGGCAACTGATCATCAATGCCGTGCAGATCCTCGTGGAGTCGGAACAGCACTGGGAAGGCCATAACGCCCGCTACGGTTTCAAGGACCCGGCCGGCTCGCATATCGGCGGCGGCGATGCCACGGTATGGAGCGATTTCCAGCTCGCCACGGATGGCTTCAACCGCATCCTGTTGGTCAACCGCGCTCTCAATGCCTACCGCCTCGGGCGGATGATCCGCCGCCTGCTGGAGATCGAAACCTACCGCATGATGGCCTCTCTGACGCTGCCGGTGGCGCAGACCGTGGATCGCCAACTCAAGGCGTACGACCAGCAACTGGCGAAATTATCCGACCGCAATGCCGACCCCGGCGCCAGCAATGCCAAACAGTTGCTCAGCGATATCGCCCTGCTCTCGGCCACCCTGGTGCGCAACACGGCGATTCACCGGCAACGCTTCAGCGCCGCCGAGGCCTACGCGCAACTGGTGTTCGAGCGCATCACCGAGCTGCGCGAAAGCCATGTCGGCGACTGCCAGCGCCTCGGCGTATTTATCGAGCGGCGCTTCAAACCCACGGTGCGCTACTGCGCGGTGACCGAGCAACGCCTGTTGCGCCTGGGGCAGAGCGTGGCCAACCTCGGCGAATTGCTGCAAACCCGGGTACAGGTCGAGGTGGAGGAGCAGAACTCGGAGATCCTGCGCAGCCTCAACACCCGCGCCAATACCCAGATCAAGATCCAGAAGGCGGTCGAAGGCCTGTCGATCATCGCCATCAGCTATTACCTGCTGAGCCTGTTCAAACTCGGCGTCGAGGGTTTGCACAGCCTGGGCATCGCGTTCTCGCCGGAAATGGCCGCCAGCGTGCTCGGGCCGGCGGCGCTGGCGATCATCGGCGGCATCGCCTTGCGTATCCGCAAGGCCAAAAGGCACTGACTGCCACTGATCGCCTCCAAGGCCAAGTACCGCCGCGCTGCCTACACTGTCGAAAAACGGCAGGAGCGCGAAATCTTGAGCACGGAGACCCTGGCTGGCGAAGCTTCGGATTATTCGATCTATCGGCGGGTCGTTTCACAACTGATGAAAGGCGAGGAAGTGCTGCCCAGCCTGCCCGCCATCACCCTGGATATCCGCCGCGCCCTGGGCGACGCGCAAGTGCCGATGACCTCCTTGGTGCGCCTGATCGGCCGCGACCCGGCGCTCAGCGCGCTGCTGATGAAACACGCCTCCTGCGCACTGTATCGACACAGCCATGCGCCCAAGACCCTGAGCGAAGTGATCGTCCTGCTCGGTATGGGCGAGGTCGACCGCATCACCATGGTGCACAGCATCAAGAGTCTGTTCACCCTGCACAGCCCGACGCACAAACGCCTGTTCGTCGAAGCCTGGAGCCGTCTGCTGCTCAAGGCCAGCACCTGCGCCCTGCTGGCGCGCCTGCTCGGCCATGTGACGCCGCAGCACGCCTTGCTCGCCAGCCTGCTCAGCGAAGTCGGCACCCTGGCCGTACTCTCGGCGTTTCGGGATGCGAGCACGCCACCCGACCAACAGCTGTACGGCAAACTGTGCCGCGAATACAGCAAGTCCCTCGGCATTATCGTGCTGAAGAAGTGGGCGGTGGACGGCGAGTACATCGAGGTGACCCGCGAGGCCGGCAACTGGCAATGCAGTGGCGGGCCGCGCATCGATCTGCTCGACCTGGTCAATCTGGCGCTTTACCACGCCCTGAAAGAACGCCATATCGATGTCGGGCTGCCGCCGCTGCAGGAATTGGCCGCTTACCGCAAGCTGCTTCCGTCGCAGGATGCCATCGGCGAAAACGGCGAATTGAGGATGATCGTCGACCATCGCGAGGACATTCACGCGATTGCCGACACCCTGCGCTGACAGCGTCTAAACGGGGGCGTGCGAGTCGTCGGCAATGCCCCGTGAAGCTGCAACAAAAACGACACGAGGCTGCTCTAAAGTGCCTACTCGATTTTCAGGAGGGTGTACCGGTGAGCCGTATCACGAGAAATCTGTGCAAGACGCTGGACCTGGTCGCCGACAACAACGAAGCAGCCGCCATCGCGGTAATGCGCGCGGCGGAACGCATCGGCGACGATCTGCTCAAGCAACAACTGTTCAATGTGATCCACCAGATGAACCGGGATGCCGATCAATTGCGCCTGGCGCGCGAAGCGATCGCCCTGCAAGGCATGCAGCGGGCCTGATCGGTAACCGTAGCGCCGGCGCGCCACTTTACTCCCGCCTGCGCCTCGCGCAGACTCGCGCCAATCGCGCGGGCTTGCCGCACACTTGGCCAGGGACGGATAACCATGATCATCGGACATGCACCGGGCGCTTATATCGCCAGTACGCTGCTACATGGCAGGTTGTTCGCCGACCGGATGTCGGCCAGGGCGTTTATTCTCGCCGGGGTGTTCGGCGGGATCGCCCCCGACCTGGACATGCTCTACTTCCACCTGGTCGACCAGCGCCAACATCACCATCACAGCTATTTCAGCCACTGGCCGCTGGTATGGCTGGGTCTGCTGTCACTCAGCCTGTTGCTGTTGCGCCCGCGCCCGAACAGTCGGACGGCGCCGCTGGCGGTGGCTTTCGCCATGATGGGCATGCTGCATATGCTGCTCGACAGTATCGTCGGCGATATCTGGTGGTTCGCCCCCTTCGTCGACCAGCCTTATGCCCTGTTCAGCGTGCCGGCGCTCTATAAGCCCTGGTGGCTGAACTTTCTGCTGCATTGGTCGTTCGCCCTGGAACTGGCCCTGTGGGTCTGGGCCGGGCTGTTGTACCGCGCACGCCGCAAGGCGGTACCGGCAGGTTTCAGCCTCACTTAGCGGGGCTATGGAAATTGCCCCCGCTATTGAACAGAGCCTTTTGATCGCCCTGGCGCAGGTGCGGAAAAATACTTTAACCGGGGGGCTTGCTGGCGATGGCGACTAATCGGCGCTACGCAGGCGTTTAGGCGTCAGGCCGAGGTAACGGCGCATGGCATTGGTCAAGGCGCTTTGGCTGGAGAAACCGCACTCTTCGGCAATGCGGATCAACGGCATGCCGCTTTCACGGAGCAGGCGCGCGGCGAGGTCGAGACGGGATTTCAGCAGGTATTGGTGCGGGGTCAGACCGACGCTGTCCTTGAACTGAGCATGAAAGTGGCTTGGGCTGAGGCAAGCGACCTGCGCCAGCTCGGCGACGCTGATGCGCCGCGCCAGGTTGTCGAGGATAAAGGCATCCAACCGTTCAAGGTCCAGCGGGCCGGTGCTCCGTTGCGCCTGCTCGCCGAACAGACGCAGGTGCAAGGCCCGCAACAACACCCCGCCAAGGGAGCGCGCCAACATCGGATCGCTGCCATAACGTTCGAGTTCGGCACCGGCATAACTGAGCAGATGCTGGAAGTCCACATCCAGCTGCGGGTAGCGCGGGGTCTCGAACAGGTGGGTGAGCAATTCCAGATCTTCGCTGGAGGTGCCCTGCTCGTTGAGATCGACGATCAGCATACGGTTATCGCCGATACCGGCGAACTGGTGATCGGCATCGCCGGGCACCAAACAGGCGCGCATGCGACAAACTTCGCCGCCACGGCCATTGACCTCGAATTCCGCACGCCCGGACAACGACAGCACCAACTGATGGTGATCGTGGGTGTGTTCATGGGCCTGATGATCGAGGTGCAGCAGGCGGGCTTTGAGCATGGCGGCAACCGAAAGTTCTGATAACCGAACTTTAACCCTTTGTCGCAAAAAACAGCCAGCCAGCACGACAAATGGCCAGCGTTTGGCTGCCAACGCACCAAAACGACCGCAATCGAATCCAGACGCACAAAAACAGGGCGGCAAGGCGCCCCATATACGCCCCAAGACGCCCTATTTGCGCGCAGGCAGTAACTGGCAGGAGAGTTGCTAAGCCTGTACGGCCTATCCGTGCAAGGAACAATCGATGGAACTCAGCATCGCCCTGGGCCTGGCCCTGGGGCTTTTCGTCCTCGGCCAATGGCTCACCCGACGTGCCGCGCGCCGTCACCGGCAAACCCTCAATCAATTGCAATGCGCCACCTTGCAGCGCGCCCTCGAATTGTTGCCGGCAATACAAAAGCATCGCGGCCTCGGCGCGCAGACGGATATCGCCAGCGTCAGCCAACGTAATGCCCTCGCCCGCGAACTCGATCTGCTTTGGCTCAACTGGCCGGGTGAAAGCCTGCAGTTGGCGCCGCTGCATCAGGACTGGCCGCAATTACGCCGTAAACCGGCGGACTTCGAGGCACATTGTCAGATGATCGAAGCACTGCTGATCGTCATCGAACAGTTGGAAGATCGCCTGCGCTTGGCGGATCAACCGCAATTGCAGGGACTTGCCGCCGCCTGCCACACCCTCGAAGACCTGGCGCGCCTGCGCGGCTTGGCGGTGCGTGCTGCCAATTACACGCGCTGCCCCGCGGGGTTGAAGATGCAGATGCACCTGCTCTGTCAGCGTCTCAAGCATCCCGACACCCCCGAGTCCTTGCGAAGTCTGCTGCTGCGCCTGCAAGACGAAGTGATCGACGCGCCCCAGGTACGCCTGGCGCCCAGCGACTGCTTCGCCCTGCTCAGCCCGCCGATCGAGGAGCACCTGCAGCGCCTGCGTATGTCTTTCGCCGAGCAGATCGCGCTCTGATCCATATCCTGAACGCTCCAAGGGTTAGGTTTGGGCACACACAGCGGCTATGCTAGGCGCAATCGGGCGAGGTGATCCCGAAGCATATCGAGCCTGACGGGGAGTTGGCAGTACCCCGCCAGGACGCCGTCCAAGCCCAGCAATTCCCGATCGACAAAGGAGCCCGCCGATGACCTCCCTGCGCTTGCTGCCACTCTTAGGCCTGGCATTGCTGACCGGTTGCGCCCACAGCCCCGACAGCCTGATCCTGCAAAAACAAAGTCAATGCCCACTGCACCTGAGCAGCGGCCAGCTGCTGATGCTGACGCTGCCGAGCAACCCCACCACGGGATTTCGCTGGGTGCTGCGCGATGGCGCCGAAACGGTGCTCGAAAGCCTGGGCCCCGAGGTTTATAGCAACCCCGAAGACGCTGGACTGGTGGGCAGCGCCGGTCTTTCGACCTGGCGTTTCAACGTCAAGCAGGCTGGCGCGGGCCACCTGCGGCTGGCCTATCAACGTCCTTGGGAAACCGAGGTGGCGCCGGCCAAAACTTTCGACTGCGCCATAGAGGCACGCTGATACGATTCGATAGTGCACGCTCTTGCCGATTGCTCCCGCGAGCACTATCCGCATGCTCGTATTCGGCGTCATCGCTGAAACAGGCGCCGGTCGCGACAACGGGCCGCTCGCCCTGTCGACGACTCGTTCAGCAAGCGTAAGGACGATAAATGAACTATAGGAAGTAGACATACACAACTCAGGAAAAACATCATGAAGGACCCTAGGCATGCAGTTGGCCTGCTCCTCATGCTGGTATGGCTATCGGGTTGTAGCAGTCTGCTTCCCAGCGAGCGGGAAGAAGCACTGTCCCCTTTCGATGACTACCTCGATGCGGAAATACGCTACTCCCAGGCAGCGACCGGCATCACCACCCGCTCCGAACTCTTCGCTCTGGGCTTCGACCCACTGGCCGAAGGCAACGGCAAGATGCTCTCCTTTATCGACCTGCGCTTGATGTTCGTTCAACCGAACGTTCCCATCGAGTACCTACCCGATGGCCTGCTGAAGTGTCTCGAAGCCAAGGACCGTTGCGTGGGTTATGCCTTCGAGTTCAACAAGACCGACACCCAGCGGGTCGGTAATTTTTGGGCCGATGCCTTCAACTTTCGCAAAAAACGCGAACTCCAGGGCTGGGTGTTCCGTGCGGTGTTCGTCCTGGTCGATGAGGTGTTGGTGCATAAGGTCAGCAATGGCGAACCGAACATCCGTCGTTACGAGGTCAAGCGCAATCCTCTCGGCCCGTTGCAGGGCGCCGGCGAATTCTTTTCCGACCAATTGAGGAAGTAGCCGGCGGCACTAGGGAAAGCGACAAGCAGTCGTCGCTGCACGACTTTCCCGCTAAAATTGCCGGCCCTCCTCGATATGTGCGCCGCCAACGTGACCGAACAACCCGACCGCCTGTTTGCCCAGCCCCTGTCCCAGGTGCCGGACTTCGCCTTCAACGAAGACGTGGTTCGGGTATTCCCGGACATGATCAAGCGCTCGGTACCCGGGTATCCGACCATCGTCGAAAATATCGGCGTACTGGCCGGGCAATTCGCGCAACCGCACAGCCTGCTTTATGACCTGGGCAGTTCCCTGGGCGCCGTCACCCAAGCCCTGCGTCGCCACGTGCAGATCGAAGATTGCCGAGTGATAGCGGTCGACAACTCCAGCGCCATGGTCGAACGCTGCCGCGAATACCTGCATGCCCAGGACTCGATGTTTCAGGAGTTGCTGCCCGTGGAGGTGATCGAAGCCGATATCCTTGGCCTGGAGTTGCAGCCCGCCTCGCTGGTGGCCTTGAACTTCACCCTGCAATTCATCCAACCGGAACAGCGCCTCGCGCTACTCACATGCATTCGTCAGGCGCTGCTGCCGGGTGGCGCGCTGATCCTCTCGGAGAAACTGCGCTTCGAGGACGAGGAGCAGCATCGCTTGCTCGGCGATCTGCATATCGCCTTCAAACGGGCCAATGGCTATAGCGAACTGGAAATCGCCCAGAAACGCAGCGCCATCGAGAAGGTCATGCTCCCGGACAGTCTGGAGCAGCATCGCGAGCGCCTGCTGGCCGCAGGCTTCAGCAAGGTGGTGCCTTGGTTCCAGTGCCTTAACTTCGCCTCCTTGATTGCCTTGCCATGATCAGCCGACTCGACCTCGATGCCCTGCAAGCTCAGTTGGCAGGCACACCGCTGCAAGATTGGTCCGCCGGCTTGCCGGGGCAAATCGACGCCAAGCTGGCCATCGGTCATGGCGACTTGCAACGCTGGTATGGCGCCGTTCAGGCATTGCCTGCTCTGAACGTCGAACGACTGGAATTGCTCGATGCTTTCACCTTCGACGGCCCCTGCGATCCAGCCACCCGCGCCGCACTGAAAAGCGCGCTGCAAGGATTAATCCCCTGGCGCAAAGGCCCTTTCGATCTGTTCGGTGTGCAGGTGGATACGGAATGGCGTTCGGATTGGAAATGGCAGCGCGTGGCGCCCTACCTCGACCTGACCGGCAAACGCGTACTGGATGTCGGCTGCGGCAACGGTTATTACATGTGGCGCATGCTCGGTGCCGGCGCCGTCAGTGTGGTCGGCATCGACCCGAACTGGCTGTTCCTCTGCCAATTCCTGGCGATGAAGAACTACTTGCCCGATTTGCCGGTTTGGCATTTGCCGCTGGCCTTCGAAGAACTGCCGGCCAAGCTGCAAGGCTTCGACACGGTATTTTCCATGGGCGTGCTCTATCACCGCCGCTCGCCCATCGACCATCTGCTGGATCTGAAGGATTGCCTGGTCAAGGACGGCGAACTGGTCCTGGAAACCCTGGTGGTGGAAGGCGATGCCCAGCAGGTGCTGGTACCGGAGGACCGCTATGCGCAGATGCGCAACGTCTGGTTCCTGCCCTCGGTACCGGCATTGGAATTGTGGTTGCGTCGCGCCGGTTTCGTCGATGTGCGCTGCGTCGACGTCAATACCACCTCGGTGGAGGAGCAACGCGCCACCGAATGGATGCGTTTTCAGTCGCTGCCGGACTTTCTCGACCCGGCCGATCATAGCCGCACACTGGAAGGACTACCGGCGCCGAGCCGCGCCGTGTTGGTGGCGCGTAAACCGTAACCTCGGTTGGGCTGAAGAGCGAAGCGACGAACTCCAAAAGGGTATCAGCGCCATTTGGGCATCATTGGTTGGGCTTCGCTGTGCTCAGCGCCAACCTACCCACGCCCCGCAGCAGCGACTATCAACTGCTTCATTTCCGCCACGGCCTGTTTGAAGCCGACGAACAGCGCATGAGCGACCAGTGCGTGGCCGATATTCAGCTCGTTGATTCCGGCAATCGCCGCCACCGGCTCGACGTTATGGTAGTGCAGGCCATGGCCGGCATTAACGATCAGGCCATGGGCCAGACCGCAAGCCACGCCATCACGAATCCGCGCCAGCTCGCGGGCCGCCTCCTCGGGCGTATGAGCATCGGCATAACGTCCGGTATGCAACTCGACTGCCGGCGCACCGACGCGCTTCGAGGCTTCGATCTGTCGCTGGTCCGGATCGATGAACAGCGAAACCTCGCAACCGATCTTGCTCAAACGCGCCACTGCCGCGGCGATCCGCGCCTCTTGCCCGGCGACGTCCAAGCCGCCTTCGGTGGTCAATTCCTGACGGGTTTCCGGCACCAGACAGACGTGCTCGGGCCGGATGCTTTCGGCGAATGCGAGCATTTCCTCGGTGACGCCCATTTCGAAATTCATCCGCGTCTGCAACACCTCTTTGAGCAGCCGCACATCACGCTCCTGGATATGCCGGCGATCCTCGCGCAGGTGCACGGTGATGCCGTCGGCACCCGCTTCCTCGGCATCCAGTGCAGCCTTAACCGGGTCGGGATAGCGTGTGCCGCGAGCCTGACGCAAGGTCGCGACATGATCGATATTAACACCCAACAAAATTCGATTGGCATCAGTCACGGCTTGACTCCTTGAGCGTCATGAACAATTCGCGGCTGACCAACGGTCGGCCGCCTAAATGGGGGGCAAGGGCCTGGCGCATCAGACGCTTGGCCGCAGCCAGGGCTCCCGGCGCGATCCAATCGGCATCGGCCATGGCAAGCAATTCACCGCCCTGGAAAACCCCGGGCTGAAATTGCCCAACGGGTTGAAAGCCGGAATCGACCTGTAATCGGTAGAGCCCCTGGGAATCGATGGGCTGGCCATTGCAATCATGATCGAGGGCGAAACCATAGCCCAATTCGCCAAGCAAACGCCATTCGAAAGCGCGCAGTAAGGGCTCCAACGCGCGTCCCTGGGCCAGAGCCAGCACGGTCAGCGCGTAGTGCTCGAAGATCGCCGGGTATGGGTCTTGCGCGGGCAGCAGGCGGATCAGCAACTCATTCAAATAGAGGCCGCTGTATAACGCCTCGCCCATCAACAAATTGGGAATGCCGGCAGCTTCCAGCCGCCCGATGTTCTTCAACTCGCCGCGCCCGCGAAGCTCGATCTCGATGGGTATGAAAGGGCGCGCCAGGGTACCGGCCTTGCCCCGCGCACCACGCAGCACCGCACGCAGGCGTCCCTGGGGGGTGAGCAAATCGACCAGCGCGCTATTCTCGCGATAAGCGCGGCTGTGCAGAACATAGGCTGGCTGGCTAAGCGCAAGCATGGCTGGGGTTGCTCAAAAAGGCGGACGCCCGGCGGCGCCCGGCCGACTCAAATATTGTCGTAACCCAACGAACGCAGGGCGCGCTCGTCGTCCGACCAACCGCCTTTGACCTTGACCCAGAGGTTGAGCATGACCTTGGAGTCGAACATCACCTCCATGTCCTTTCGCGCTTCCTGGCCGATGCGTTTGATCCGCTCGCCCTTCTCGCCAATGATGATTTTCTTCTGCCCGTCGCGCTCGACCAGGATCAGCGCATGGATATGCAGGATGCGCCCGTCGCGCTTGAACTCCTCGATCTCCACGGTGATCTGGTATGGCAATTCCGCGCCGAGCTGGCGCATGATCTTTTCGCGTACCAGTTCAGCGGCGAAAAAGCGGCTGGAGCGATCGGTGACCTGATCTTCCGGAAAGAAATGCACGCCTTCCGGCAAACGCTCGCCGACCAATTTCTCCAGGGTGTCGAGGTTATGTCCGTGCTGCGCGGAAACCGGCACTATCTCGGCGTTCGGCAACTGGGTCGCCAGCCATTCGAGGTGCGGCATCAGCTCGGCTTTATCCTCGATACGGTCGGTCTTGTTGATCGCCAGGATTACCGGTCCCTGCACGTATTGCACACGTTCCAGGACCATCTGGTCCTCATCGGTCCAGCGGGTGCGATCGACCACGAAGATCACCACGTCGACGTCTTTCAGCGCCGACGAAGCGTTCTTGTTCATATAACGGTTGAGCGCTTTTTCGTTGTTCTTGTGCAGGCCAGGGGTATCCACGTAAATCGCCTGGATCTCACCTTCGGTCTTGATCCCAAGCATATTGTGCCGAGTAGTCTGCGGCTTACGCGAGGTGATGGCCAGTTTCTGCCCGAGGATATGGTTGAGCAATGTCGACTTGCCCACGTTTGGTCGGCCGACGATGGCGACCTAGCCACAGCGTGTTGCAGGTGAATCAGTCATGGCCATTCTCCACTCCCAGGGCACTCAAAGCAGCCGCCGCCGCGACCT
>CBIHQF010000019.1:0-16324 GCA_966211665.1 uncultured Pseudomonas sp.
CGTTGAAACGGCAACAGCCCCTAATAAATCACTCTTTAGAGTAATCTCGTTAGCACGGCAGTGCAGTAACCTATGGCGCATGCTTGTGCACCTGCCAACAGCCCTCCGCACGGCTCAAAAAAACAATAAGGAGCACCCCGGAATGCGTTCCAAGCCATTGATTTACAAGCTTTTAGTTTGGACTATCGGCCTACTGGGGAGCATTGCGCCGATCGCCTTCGCCGAAGCCGTCAGCCCCCAGGAACAGATTCAGGTATATGCCAGCCGGGTTACCGGCAGTCTGATGTTGTTACGTGGCGAGGGTTTCCAAAAGAAACACCAGAACGCCCTGGAAACCGATCTACAGAAATTGGCCGCAGCCGTGCAGAGCTTGCCGCAAGGCAGCGACGCGCTGCGCAACGCCCATCTGGAGCTGGTGGTGCAGATTCGCCGGGGCGTGTCCTTCGGACCGAAGGAAGAAGATATGCCCTGGCGCTACCCGGAAGAGCTGAGCAAAGCCTTGCTCGCCGTGTTGCTGGAGGCGCGCAAGTTGGCGCCAGAGGGCGACAGCGAATTGGCCGCGCAGATCGAATTCCTCGCCGTGCAGTACCTGAGCCGCTCCTACTTCGGCAACTTCGAGATCGCCCGCGAACTGCCCGACACCTACCTGGGCCAGGACGAGCGCAAGCTGATCCCGAAAATCGATAGCGAATTGGCGACGCTGGATACCAAGGCGAACCCCGCTATCGGCTCGCTATTGACCCGCTGGGGATACCTGAAGTCCGCCCTGAGCGACCTCAACAGCCAGAGCAATGCTCTGCAAAGCGCCTCCGGTCGCCCCTTCGCCCCCATAACCGTGCACCGCCACAGCCGTTCGTTCACCGAGGAATGGATGACCTTGTAAGGGGGCCCGCACCGGGGGAGCCTGCGGGCGCAGGCCTGTTTCACGCGGTGCGCCCGTTCTGGCGCACGCCGGCAGGCCCGACGCGTTCGACGATCTGCCGCTCGACCTCCTTACGCATGCCAAGCAGAAACGCCGCTTCGGCGGCGACGAACAGAGGCCCTACCGCCAGGCCCATCAGATCGTCGACGAAGGCCGGTTTGCGCCCTTCGTAGTAGTGGCCGACGAATTGGATGATCCAGCCGACCACGAACAAGCCGATGCCGCTGGCCAACCACAACGCCGTCGTTTGCATCGCCAACAACGCTCCGGCCCACAGGCTGAGCACCAACAGCAGACTCATCAACAGACCGAAACGCAGATCCAGACGCAGGTAGAAGCCTGCCGCGGCCATGGCCGTCAGGGTCGCCGGCGACAGCCACAGGCCGAATGCTTCGACCGCGGGGCGCGAAAGCAGCACCGCCACCGCCACCACGATCAACGGGATGCCGACGAAATGGCTGAGAATATTCCGCGTGTCGCGGTGATAGGCGGCATATTGCGCCAGGTGATCGACTAGGGTTTTCATGATGCTGATCCTCGAGCAGGGCAAGGTGCAAAGCATGGCCGCGGCACCCCGCCCGCCTCTGTCAGCTAGCCGACAATGCGGACCGACCATGCAGAAAAACCACCTGAACGATGCCGCTGCCCATCGAGCCCGCCTCAGCGAAGGCCACTGGTTCGCCAACCTGCCCGACACCCTGCAGCATGCCTTGCTGGAGACCGCGCTGATGCTGCGCCTGGACGCCGGCCAGGCGCTGTTCCGCCGCGGCGACAAGCCCAGCGGCCTGTACGCGGTGCTCGACGGCGCCATGCGCATCGGCGCGGTCAGCACCTCCGGCAAGGAGGCGCTGCTGAGCCTGGTCGAACCACCCTATTGGTTCGGCGAAATATCCCTGTTCGACGGCCAACCGCGCACCCACGATGCCTTCGCCGAAGGCCCCTGCACATTGCTGCACGTGCCCCAGGCGCGCCTGCTCGCCCTGCTGGAACAGCAACCGCGCTATTGGCGCGACTTCGCCTTGCTGATGAGCCACAAGTTGCGCCTGGCCTTTATCGCCCTGGAAGAAATGAGCCTGCTGCCGGCCGCGCCGCGTCTGGCCCGACGCCTGCTGCTGATCGTCGACAACTACGGCGAAAGCGAGCCGCGCCGGGTGATCCACCTGGCCCAGGAGCAGTTGGCGCTGATGCTGGCGATTTCCCGGCAGACCACCAACCAGATCCTCAAGGAACTGCAAGCCCAGGGCATCCTGCGCCTGACCTACAGTGAAATCGAAATCCTCGACCTCGACCGCCTGCGCCAGGCCGCCTCCCCCTAGGGTGCGCTGTGCGCACCAATGGCTATGCTCGGTGCGCGCGGCGCACCCTAAGACTGCGCCATGCTCACTAACCAGCCCGTTGGGTTAGCGGCGCTCCACACCAGCTGTCGGCAACACGGTAAATGCGCGCCGCGTAACCCAACAAGACGCCGGCGCGGTGCCCGTGGATGGACAAAGCCCGATCACCCGTTACACCGCATAGATCCCTTGCTGGGTTACGCGGCGGCCAACGACGATGTTGTTGCTTGCACCACGACAATCGCCGCTAACCCAACCTACTCGGCTGCAACAACCGGTAGCCCGCTCAGCCCCGTGAGAGGGGCTTTAGCCGCGAAAAAATGTCGTCTCAGCGCAACTTTTCCAGCATCTGGTAATACCACATGCCGGCGGCCAGCATCGGGTTGCCGAACACATCGCCCATCGGCACCTTGATCTGCTTGCAGGCGGCGAAGGTGTCGAACTGCTGCAGAGTGCCGGTCAGGGCTTTGGCCATGATCTCGCCCATGATATGGGTGGTGGCGATGCCGTGGCCGGAGTAGCCCTGGCAATACCAGACGTTGTCCGACAGCTTGCCCAGCTGCGGGATGCGATTGACCACGATGCCCATGGCGCAGCTCCACTGGAAGTCGATGGCCACGCCCTTGAGCTTGGGGAAGGTGCGCTCGATAGCGGGGCGCAGTTCCGCGGCGATGTCCCGCGAATCGCGCCCCGAATAGTTGCAACCGCCGCCGAACAGCAGGCGCTTGTCAGCGGTCAGGCGGTAGTAGTCGAGGACGAAACGGCAATCGTAGACCGCCAGGTCCTGGGGGTTGATCTCCTCGGCCAACTCGCCCAACGGCTGGGTGGCGACGATGCCGCCCATGGCCGGGAAAATCATGCCCTTGAGTTTTTTCGGCTCCAGTTTGTGGTAGACATCGCCGGCCAACAGCACCTGCTTGGCGTCGATCCGCCCTTGCGCCGTCACCACCGCCGGGGCGGCGCCGTGGATGATTTCCAGTACGGACGAGTGTTCGAAGATCAGCGCGCCCAGGCCACACGCGGCCCTGGCTTCGCCGATGCACAGATTCAGCGGGTGCAGGTGCATGTTGCGGCTGTTCTTCAAGGCGCCGCAGTATAGGTCGCTGGCCAGGTGGTTCTGCACGCCGACGCGGTCGAGCAGGGTCACCTCATCGCCCATGCCTCGGCGTTCGGCCTCGGCGTAGGCGGCTTCCAGCTCGCGCATATGCGTCGGCTTCATCGCCGCATGCAGGTGGCCATGCTTGAGATCGCAGTCGATGCCGTACTTGGCCACCCGCTGCTCGATGATCCGGTGACCGCGCCAGCGCAGGTGCCAGATAAAGTCGTCGACCTCCTCGCCCAGGCTGTTGCGCATCTGCTTGCGCATCGCCTCGTCGCCCGAGAGGCTGCCGGTGACCTGGCCGCCGTTGCGCCCGGTGGCGCCCCAGCCGATCTTGTTGGCCTCGACTATGGCGACCTTGAGGCCGCGTTCGGCCAGCTCCACCGCGGAGGCGACGCCGGTGAAGCCGCCGCCGATGATCGCCACGTCGACGCTGACCCGACCTTGCAGGGTCGGGTAGTCGGTTTCCTCGTTGAGGGTGGCGCTGTAGTAAGACGGGCAGCGTTCGGCTGCGGGAGTCACGGGTTGGCTGATGGCGTTCATGGACGTATCCTCATTGCGGCGGTCAAGCCGCCGTAGGGTGCGCCGTGCGCACCAGAGATAAGGGCGGTGCGCACAGCGCACCCTACGAACTGTTGATCGCGGCTAAAGCCCCTCCCACGGATCGTGCATGCCTGTGGGAGGGGCTTTAGCCGCGACGCTTGTTGGGGGCGGCTCAGGCCTGGGTCAGATACCAACGCCAGTCCTGCTCGCCGACCTCGGCCATAAACTGGCGGTGTTCGCTGCGCTTGATCGCCAGATACACACGCAGGAATTCCTCACCCAGGGCCTCGCGTGCCCAGCTGGAGCGCTCCAGAGCCTGGATCGAGGTCAACCAGTCGGTGGGTAAAACCTCTTTGGCCTGGGCATAGCCGTTGCCTTCGACCGGTGCGCCCGGGTCCATGGCCTCGCGGAT
This sequence comes from uncultured Pseudomonas sp., assembly GCA_966211665.1. Classification (GTDB taxonomy): domain Bacteria; phylum Pseudomonadota; class Gammaproteobacteria; order Pseudomonadales; family Pseudomonadaceae; genus Aquipseudomonas. The sequence goes on from CBIHQF010000019.1 coordinate 4,311, forward strand.
GCCGCGATGGATACCGGCGAGAATCGCCGCGGCGGCAAGATAGGGGTTGGCGTCGGCGCCGCAGATGCGGTGCTCGATATGCCGGCTAGCGGCCGGCCCGCCCGGCACGCGCAGGCTGACGGTGCGGTTGTCGATACCCCAGGTCGGCGCCAGGGGCGCATAGCTGTTGGCCTGGAAACGCCGGTAGGAGTTGGCGTTGGGACAGAACAGCAGCAGCGAATCGAGCAGGCTCGCCAGCATGCCGCCGATGGCCTGGCGCAACAGCTGCGTACCGGCCCCGCTCCTGATATCGGCAAGCTCGGCGGCGAACAGATTGTCGCCGACCGCGTCCGCCAGGCTGACGTGCATATGCATGCCGGTGCCGGCCAGATGGTCGAACGGCTTGGCCATGAAGCAGGCCTGCATCCCGTGTTTATGCGCGACGCCCTTGACCAGGCGCTTGTAGCGCACGGCCTGATCCATGGCGGCGAGCGCGTCGCCGTGCTCCAGGGTGATTTCCACCTGGCCCGGCGCGTATTCGGAGATCGCCGTGCGCGCCGGAATGCCCTGCAGCTCGCAGGCCGCATAAAGGTCGGCGAGAAAGGGTTCGATCTGCTCCAGCTCGCGCAGCCCGTAAACCTGGGTGCTGCGCGGCCGCCCGCCGTCGCTATCGAGGGCCGGTTGCGGGCGGCCGTCGGCGTCGCGCTGCTGGTCGAGCAGATAGAACTCCAGCTCGCAGGCCATTACCGGGTGGTACCCCTCGGCCTTGAGCGCATCGATCACCTGCACCAGCAGATGCCGCGGGTCGGCCACCGTCGCCGGCATGCCCTCGCTGGGGTGCATGCCGACCTGCACCGCGGCGGTGGGAATCTGCCGCCAGGGCAGCGGCACCAGGCTGCCGGCCAACGGGTAGGCGCGGCAATCGATATCGCCGACGTCCCAGACCAGCCCGGAATCCTCGACATCGTCGCCATTGATGCTCAGGCCGAGAATGGTGCTGGGCAGCGGCCGGCCGCTCTGATAAACCGCGAGCAGCTCGTCGCGGTGCAACAGCGTGCCGCGCGGCACGCCGTTGGCGTCGAGGATGAATAGTTCGAACAGGTCGATATCGGGGTGTCGCGCGAGGAAATCCTCGGCGTGCTGCACGGGGGCGAATGACATAAGGCTCTCGCTAGCGCCGTGCGGCGAATCGGCACGGTCGCGTAAACACAATCAACGGAAGGACTGCCTGGGGCAGTTGGCTCGACCTGAGCGGCTCAAAATCCGAGCGACTCGACTAACGCGAGGCGGTGAAGGCGTCAGGTGGGCGCGCATGGCGGCAATGCCAAAGCGCCCAGAAGGCGAGGATTTCCGGGAGCGATGCAAGGCTTAGCAGCGGGCCCGGGCGACGGCGCTCGGGCTGCCGGGAAAGGCGGTGCGTCAAGGGCGAGAACGCTGATGTCAAACTCATGGCGGCAGGCTCGCACAGCCGCTCGAGTGGCTTCAATCGGATTTTTCAGATGCTTAGTTGCAGACCAGCTAAACATTTACGGAACACCTGCGTGGCAGCCACGTCTTATCGCTTAACACCGCGTTGAAACAGTTAAACGCAGAGCAGCAGAACCGGGCGAGCGAACCCCCATTTTGAGATGATCGTCCCATAACGACATGTCGGCCGCATACGTGGTTTTTCGACAGCCTGCTAGGCTTGCCAAGCCTTTCGACAACCTTCCAATAATAAGAGAGCCCCAACCCATGCATCTAATCGTCCAGAGCAACACTGTCGTCGACTGTAGCGCGGCCCAAGCGTTCGCCCTGGTGGCCAACATGGAACGTTTCTCCGAGTGGTTCCCCAAGGTCATCGCCATTACCTCGAGCAACGAACTGGCCCATGGCGAGGCGGGCAAGCAATACCGCGAAACGGTGGTCATCCCGTTGCGCGGCCAGCGGCAGATCATGATCACGGTGAAGGAAGTCGCCGCCAACCAGCTGTTTATCACCGAAGGCCGCTTTCCCCCGCTGTTGCCGCGAATGGAAGTGCGCTTCACCGAACTGGGCCCGCAACAGACGTCCATCGACTGGCGCATGCTCAGCCGCAGCCAAAGCCCCTGGGTTCGCCATTTGCTCCTGCCGCTGGCGCGGCGCACCCTAAAGCGGCGCGCCGAGCAGGGCATGAGCCGATTGAAGGCGCAACTGGAAGGCCGGACCTGAAGCCCCGGCTCCCGTAGCCCGGATGCAATCCGGGAGGTCTTGGTCGGACACACAATTTTCCCGGATTACATCCGGCGACAAAACTATCGCAATGGTGGATGAAAAAAGCGTCATCCACCCTACGAGTGCTCCGGCTTGTAACCCATGCGCATGCCGCCCCAATGCCGGCCCTGCACACGGATGGGCACCGAGAGGTCGTGCATCAGTTCGCCGGTATCGCGCATATAGGTCTGCAGCAACAGCGGTTTCTGGTGGCTGCCGCAGCGAATGCCGGTGCGGTCGTTGAACAGGCGCTTGCCGCGGCTTTTCGCGGTGTCCACCGCGCGATCGCCGGTGGCCGGGTGGTTGAAGGCATTGTTGTGGGTCGGCACGTAACCCTCCGGCGTGGTGGCGATGGCGAACACCAGGCCCTCGTGGCGTTTGAGCAGGGGCTCCTGCAAGTCCGGCAGGACCTGGTCGGCATAGCTGTCGAAGCGGGTTTTGTACTTGGTCGGAAAGCTGTTGGGAATCGGCTGGTAATTACGGTCGAACAGGTCCGCCAGGGTGATCCGGCCGGCGGCGATATCCGCCTCGAATTTCGCCGCGATCGCCGCCGCGCCTTCGCGGGCGAGGTCGTAGATGCGCTGGTGATAGTCGTCCAGACCGACCTCGGCGAGTTGCTCGCTGACCGTCTCGGCCTGACCGACCAGTTGTTCGGCAGCCAGCCCCAGTTGGCGGGTCTGACCTTCGCTGGTGCGCACGTCGCTGCGCAGTTGCCCGACGGCGACCGACAGGCTGGTCAAGCGCTCGTGATTGCTCGCCGTACCGGCGCTGATCTGTTCCACCTGGTTGTCGACATCCACCGCCAGCTCGGTGATGTCATGCAGGAACACACCCGCCTGCTCGACCTGGGTGGCGGCCTGATCCAGCTCGCTGGCCTGCTGTTGGATATGCGCCACCACGGCCATGCTTTGCTGACGGATATCGCTGACCATCTGGCCGACTTCCTCGGTGGCGCTGGCGGTGCGCCCGGCCAGGTTGCGCACCTCGTCGGCGACCACCGCAAAACCGCGCCCCAGCTCGCCGGCACGGGCCGCTTCGATGGCCGCGTTGAGCGCCAGCAGGTTGGTCTGGCTGGCGATGGATTGGATCACCTGGGTGACCTGCTCGATCTGCTCGGTGCGCGTGCTCAAGCCATCGATCAGCTCGCGGCTGGCGGCGGTCTGCGCGCTCAACTGTTGCATGCGTCCGATCGCCTGCTGCAACGCCTGCTGGCCCTCCTCGCTGGTATGGCGCACGGTCTGCGCCGCCGCCAGGGTTTGCTGGGCGCGCTGGGCGTTGTCCTGTTCGGTATGGGTGATGGCCTCGGCGCTCTGGCTGATCTGCTCGGTGGCCAATAGTTGCGACTGCACCTTTTCCGCCAGCCGCTTGACCGAATCGGCCACCTGCGCCGCGGACAAGGCGTTGTGGCACGTGTGCTCGGATAGGCTCCGGGTCAACCGACTGAGGCTGGGCATGGCGTCATCCGTGGCGCGAACCTCGTCGTCGCGCCGCTGCCAAGGGCCGAGCCAGGGCCACAAGGCCAATAGCAGCACGGAGACGATGGTCACCAGCAACGGCATCTCGAACTGCCGATGGACCACCATCAGGGCGACGAGCCCCAACGCGTGCAAGGCAAAGGCCGTCGGGTGGCGGATAAAGGCAACTCGCATAACGGAAACCTCAAATTCTTCTTATTGGCAGTGAGGAAGCTTGGCGCCAGGACAACGACAGGGGGTTCCTAGAACCCAGTAAAGCACTTAACGCCGCCCCATGAGACGGGCGGATCAACGGCGGCAGTTGAGGAACAGCTGGCGGGTCAGGGACTTTATCGATTCGAACATCGAATGCGGCCGCGAACCATGGCACTTTGGTCTATGTGCCTCTATCAATTCGTCGCTGGCGGTCCGCCCTACCCCACCAGCCGGTGGCGATGGACAAAGCCCTGATCGAGGTAATCCTTCCAACGCCCGAACAAGCGCCCACCGGCGCTCAGATCGCGCCAGCTGAACAAGGCGCCGCCGTCGCCCGTCGCCAACAACGCCAGGCTCTGCCGCTGCGGGCGGTAGCTGCGTAAGGGTGCGCCACGCAAGGCCGCGCGAAGATTGGCCGCCAGCACCGGCGCCTGGCGTACCGAGTAGACCCCGCTTCTACGTGTGCCGGGCAGCGAGGCGCAATCGCCCGCCGCGAAGATATGCGGCGATGCATGGCTTTGCAGGGTCGCTTTGATCGGCACGAAACCCTGGGCATCGCAGCCCAGTCCGCTGTGCGCCAGCCACGGCAAGGCTCGTGCGCCGCTGGCCAGGAGCAAACGGCGACCGCGCCAAACCGGTTCGGTGCCGCTGACCAGGCAATCGTCGTCGATACGGCTGATCGGGCAATGCTCGCGCACCTGCACCCCACGTTTGCGCAAATGACCGAGGGCGCGCATGCGCAGGCCGGCGGCGTGGCCCTCGAGCAAAGCCCCGCCACAGAACAGCGACAATGCCGGCACCTGGCCGGCCAACGCCAATGCCAACTCGACCCCGGCCGCGCCACCGCCGAGAATCGCCATGCGCTGCGGCGAAAGCTGCCAGCGCTGCCACTCGGCGATAAAGTCGGCGAAGGGTTTGACCGCCAGCACCTGCATCGCCGAACCCTGTTGCGGCGGACAGGCGACTTGGCCGCCGACATTCAGCGACAGCCAATCGGCATTCAGCGAACGACCGTCCGTCAGGTACAGCAGTTGCTGAATCCCATGCAGGGCTTCGGCCTCGCCGATGATCAGCTCGACCTTGGCGGCGCGGCACAGCGGGTGCAAGTCGACCTGGCAATCGCTGGCGCGATAGCGCCCGGCCAGCAGGCCCGGCAGCATCCCGGAGTACCAGGCCGCGGGACCCGGGCTGAGCAGGCCGATGCGCCCCGGCGGCCGCTCCAGCAGCGCCCAACGCCGCAGCACACCCAGGTGCGCATGGCCGGCACCGATCAATAGCAGGTCATAGTGGTTCATTGCGCCGAAGATTCCTTTATTCACGGCTGAAACAATGCTGCATGGTAAAGACTATGAACCTGCTCTGTCAGGGGTGGGGCTGCATCCGCAATTGCGGTTCCGCGAAGTAGCTCTCAACACGCTCGCCGGTGTTGTCGCTGTCGGCGGCGAACACTACACCGAGAATGCGCCGCGGCGCGCTGCCGAAGGCGGCGATGGCGTCGGCGCGCAGGTCGCGGTTTTCCGTCAACCATTGGCCGAGCGGCGCCTCGGGGCCGCGCAGCACGCGCATTTCCACGGTTTCGGTATAGGCGCTGCGGGCGTGACTGCCGGGCGGCTCGCGGTTGTCCCAAACGTAGCTGAGGGTGGCCGCCGGCAAGTCCGGATCGAAGAAGGTACGCGCCAGGCGCAGCTTTTGCCGGGTGACGAACGGTAGGTTCTCCAGCGGGTAATCGAGCAGCACGTAGACCCGCGCGGCGTAGTCGTCGCCCTTGCGGGTGGCGAAGCGTGCCTTGTCGAGTTCGCGCTCGGTGCGCCATTGCCAGCTCAATTGCCATTGCTGATCGCCCGCCAGGTCGAGGGGGTGCAGCACCCCGCCGGCAGCGGCGTCGGCTTCGATATGTAGCACCTGACGGCCGTCCTGCTCGACCAGACTGCGCGCCGACGGCTTGAGTTTGGGAATATCCGCAAGGCGCCAGGGCGCCGACCACTCGCCTGCGGGCGGGCCGGAGGTCCAAGGTGTCAGCTGGTTGTCGCCGGCATGCGACAGCGGCGCCGTCAGCAACAAAGCGATCAACAGGCCGCGCATCAGCTGCGCCGCCAGGCATGGAAGCGCTCGACCAGGCGCAGCAGCCCCTGGGGCGCATGAGCGCGCTTCCATTCGCCGGCCGCGTACTTGTTGGCCTCGGCCATGGTCGGGTAGCTGTGGATGGTGCCGAGAATCTTGTTCAGGCCCAGGCCATGCTTCATCGCCAGCACGTACTCGGCGAGCAGTTCGCCGGCGTGTTCGCCGACGATGGTCGCGCCGAGGATCTTGTCCTTGCCCGGCACGGTCAGCACCTTGACGAAGCCGTGGTCGGCCTCGTCGGCGATCGCCCGGTCGAGGTCGTCGATGCCGTAGCGGGTCACTTCATAGGCGATGTTCTGCGCCTTGGCCTCGCCTTCGGACAGGCCGACCCGCGCCACTTCGGGGTCGGTGAAGGTGCAAGCGGGAATCACCCGGTAATCCACCTTAAAGCGCTTCAGTGGACTAAATAGCGCATTCACCGCCGCGTACCAGGCCTGGTGCGCGGCGACGTGGGTGAACTGATACGGCCCGGTGACATCGCCCACGGCGTAGATATTGGGGAAGCGTGTGGCCAGGTATTCGTCGGTTTCCAGGGTGCCGTTGGGCCGCAGGGTCAGGCCCAGTTCCTCGACGCCATAGCCGTTGACGTTGGCCACCCGGCCGAGGGCCAGCAGCAGGCAATCGAAGGCGATCACCACCTCCTCGCCGGTATCCAGGCGGCGGGCGACCATGCGTTGCTCACCGTTGACCAGTTCGAAGCGCTCGGCCTTGTGCTGCAGGCGCACATCCACGCCGTCGGCACGCAGGCTGCCCAGCACCAGCTCGCTGGCATCGGCATCCTCGCGCGGCAACAGGCGCTCGGCCAGCTCGACCTGAATCACCTGGCTGCCGAGGCGCTGAAACGCCTGGGCCAGTTCGCAACCGATCGGCCCGCCGCCGAGCACCAGCAGCCAGCGCGGTTGCTCGCGCAGGCTCCATATAGTGTCCGAGGTGTAGCTGCGCATCTGCTCCAGGCCGGGAATCTTCGGCACCAGCGGCCGCGCACCCGCGGCAATGATCAGGTTGCGACTGGTCAGGGTCTGGCCATTTACCTCGACCGCCCAGGGCGAAAGGATTTTCGCCTCGCCCTGGATCACGTCCACGCCCAGGCCGCTGTAGCGCTCGACCGAATCGTGCGGCTCGATATCGGCGATCACCCGCTGGATGCGCTGCATCACCGCGGGGAAATCCACGGTTCCGCCGACCCCGGTAAAGCCCAGGGCCGGGCTTTTTTTCAGCTCGTTGGCCATCTTGGCCGAACGCAGCAGCGCCTTGGACGGCACGCAGCCGGTGTTCAGGCAGTCGCCGCCCATCTGGTGTTTCTCGATCAGGCTGACCTTGGCTTTGACCGCCGCGGCGATATAGGAGCTGACCAAGCCACCGGCACCGGCGCCGATCACCACCAGGTTACGGTCGAAGCTCTTGGGTTTGTGCCAGCCGGCATACACCCGCCGCGCCTGGATCAGGCCCAGCAGCTTGCGCGCGATCAACGGGAACACCCCGAGCAGGACGAAGGCGCCGATCAGGCCCGGCGAGAGGATGCCGGCCAGCGACTCGAGCTGGCCCAGTTCGCGCCCGGCGTTCACGTAGACCAGGGTGCCCGGCAGCATGCCGAGTTGGCTGACCCACCAATAGGTGCGCACCGGCAGGCGGGTCAGGCCCATCGCCAGGTTGATCAGAAAGAACGGAAAGATCGGCACCAGACGCAGGGCGAACAAATAGAACGCGCCTTCGCGCTCGACCCCTGCGTCGATCCCGGCGAGACGCTGGCCGAAGCGCGCCTGCACCCAGTCGCGCAGCAGAAAGCGGCTGCTGAGCATGGCCAGGGTCGCGCCCAGGGTGGAGGCGAAGGACACCAGCACGAAACCTTCGAGCAGGCCGAACAGCGCGCCGGCCAGCAGCGTCATCAAGGCCGCGCCGGGCAAGGACAGCGCGGTGACCGCGACATAGGCGAGGAAGAACGCCCCCGCCGCCAGCCAGGGCTGCGCCGCGACCTGGGCATTCAATGCGGCCTGTTGCGCCTTGAGCGCGTCCAGATTGAGGTACTGGCCGACGTCGAAGACGAAGAAGCTACCGAGCAGGGCCAGGATCAGGCCCATCAATGCGATTTTGCGGCTATTCATCAGTCAGCGCCTCCAGCGCGCACAGGCTTTGGCACAGGCTGAAGCCGGCCAGCAGGGCCTGCTGCGGACGATCCGCGCAGGCCCCGAGAATACGGGAACGATAAGACAACGCCGCCGGGCTGCCCGCGGGCCACTGGCGGTCGAACTCGGCGAGAAAGGCCTCGTGGTCGTAGTTCAGCGGTAGCGCCTCGATAAATAAGCCGTCGCGCTCGCAGCGATACAGCGCGGCGGCATGAGGGGTGGTGGCGATACGGCTGAGCAGGCCATAACGGCCGCCGGCGAAATTCGGCATACCGGCCGCGCCGTTATTGATCAACGCGCCGTGGTCGAGGTTCAACGCCACGGCCGCGCAACTGTGACTGGTGGCCAGTACGTGCACCCGATTGGCCGCCAGCCACTGGTCGAGCTGTTGCTGGCGCTGTGGCTCGCGCAAGGCCTCGCGGGAGCAGTCCCAGCCGGCCAGCGACTGCTCGTCGCCATGGCTGATCGCCACGCGCTGGCCGCCGACGCTGACCAGTGCGGTGGCCGGCCGCGCCGCCAGGCGTTCGGCCATGCCTGGCAAGCTTTTGACCGTTTGATTCAATGCAAGCTGGATCGCATTGGAGCGCTCGACCACCGCCTCATCGACCGTCATCGGGTAGGCGCAACCGCAGCCGGCGCCGCTGTCGTCCGCGCGGCCCAGTTCGGTTTCGACATTGCCGCGCAATGCCAGGTGGCTGCTAAGCCCATGCTCGACGGCCTGGAAGATTTCCGGGTCGCGGTCAAACCAATGGGCATCGCCGTTGAATATCACCCGCGCGCCGGGCTCGGCGGCCAGGCGCTTTTCCAGCGCGGCGAGGGCCTGGCGATTGCCATACAGGCCGCCGACCACGTAGAGCGCCTGGCAGTCGAACAGCGGTTCGCCGGCAAAGGCATCGCCGGCCAGACGGTAGTCCAGCGGGCAATCGCGGCCGGCGCGCATCAGGCCTTGCCCCGCAGCCAGCCGGGAACCAGGTAGCCGAGCACGCACAGGCCCAGGCCATAAAGGTTGGTGCCGAGCAGCAGCGCATACTTGCCGTCGCCGATCGCCCAGCTCTGCGGAATCCAGCCCAGGGTGAGGGCCACGCCCAGGCCCAGACCGATCCAGAAACTCAGGTGGAAGCCCAGGCGGGTCGGCGTGGTCAGGCCGTGCAGGACGAACACCGGCGCCAGGCCGATGACCATGGTGCCGCTGATGGTGGTGGCCTTGAGGATATCGGTGCCGGCGATCATCGGCAGGTTGCCGAGCAGGGCGAACAGCACCATCACCGCCATGCCCACACCGATGGCCTTCTGGCCCAGGTCGCGGCCGGCCAGCAACGGCAGTTCACGCCCGGCCAGTTTGGCCAGGCTGGAGAAGGTCGAATCCAGGGTCGAACCGGCCGCCGAGACCATCACCACGGTCATCACCAGCAGCGCGCCTATGCCCAGGGTCTTGGCCAGCGCCGCCGGCACGTTGTCCGAGGCGGCCAGGCCGGTGAGCTGGGCGTGCACGCCGATCAGGCTGAAGGCGAGAATGGCGATAAAACCGAGCACCCCGGCGATCAGGAAAGAGCGGCGCATGGTCTTTTCTTCGCTGATAAAGCCGCGGTCGGTCAGCACCGGATCGTGAAAGCCGTAGCTGAAGGCTTGCAGGCCGGCGACCAGCAGCAGGTCGATCCCGGCGTTCAGCGCCCAGTCGCTGGTGCTGGCCAGCTCGGCGGGCGAATGCTGCGGCAGCACCAGACCGAGCACCCAGACCAGCGCGACGACGAAAATCGCCGCCTGCGCCGCGTCGGTGAGGATCGAACTGCGCAGACCGCCACGCAGGCTGTAAGCCAGGGTCACGGCGGTGAACAGCAGCGCCGAGGCGATGAATTCGATACTGCCGGCGTCGCCGTAATAGCCGCCGACCACCGCGGTGTTGCTCCACACCTCGTTGAACAGGCGGATCAGAATCGCCGCGGAAAACGCCAGGGCCGCGCCACGACCGTAATGACTGCTGAGAAAGCTCACCAACCCGGTGGCGGCGAAACGCCGGCGCAGGCGGTAGATGACGAAGCCGGTCAGCGGAATCGACAGCCAATACATGGCATAGGCCAGGCCGCCGACCAGGCCGTAACTGGCGCCGAGGTTGGCGGCGTTGGTCACCGATTTGGCGAAGATCCAGCTGATAAAGATGCTCGAGGTCAGCAACCAGGGCGCCGCGCTACGGCCCTGGTCGTCCTCGCCGTTGAAGAAGCCGCCGAGGGTCACGGCGCGGGGCGAAAGCGCCAGCATTAGCGCGCCATAGACCACGAGAAAACCCCAGAAAAACAGCCCGGTAATGCTGGTGGGTTGCATGGGTAAATCCTTAGTTGAAGGTTATATCGCCGCACGTAGGGTGCGCCGTGCGCACCAACGTGGCCTGTTAATCATTCAGCGCAATTAGCCTTGGTGCGCATGGCGCACCCTACTCATTCAACGCGCCGCCGCAGCTGGAGCCCTGCCCGGCGGTGCAGGCAAAGCAGTGGTCGCGGGTGACTATGGGGTTGCCGTTCAAACTGGCATTCAGCAGATCACGCAAGTGCGGACGGTCGCGGCCGATCAACCGGTCGTTCAGCGCCAGCGGCAGGTCGAGCATCTGGTTGAAGTCGCAGTCGTACAGGTAGCCCTGCCAGTCGACGCTGACCAGCGAACGGCACATCAGCGGTTCGAGGTTTTCCGGGCGGTAGCTGTCGCGCAGCAATTGCATGTAGTCGTTGAACTGGCCCTTGCTGACCAGGGTGCTGCCAAAACGGGCGATCGGCTGGTTGGTGATGCACAGCAGGTGGTTGAAGCGGATGCCGAAGTCTTCCAGCAGGTGGCGCTTGTAATCGGCTTCCAGCGCGGCTTGCGGCGGCGGCAGGCTCGGCCCTTGCGGGTTGTACACCAGATTCAGCAGCAGGCCGCTGCCGTCCTGGCCGTAACCCAGGGCATTGAGCTGTTGCAGACCTTTGATACTGGCGTCGAACACGCCGTCGCCGCGCTGCTTGTCGACGTTATCGCGCGAGTAACAAGGCAAGGAGGCGGTGACCTCGACGCCCTGCCCGGCGAGAAATTGCGCCAGGTCTTCATAGCCCGGCTCGCTGAGGATGGTCAGGTTGCAACGGTCGATCACCCGCAATCCCTCGCGCCGCGCATGCTGGACTATCTCGCGAAAACGCGGGTGCATCTCCGGCGCGCCGCCGGTGAGGTCCAGGGTATGCACCGGATGGGCATCGATCACTTGGTGCAGCAATGCCAAGCTCTCGTCGGTCATCGCCTCGGTGCGCGTCGGCCCGGCGTTGACATGGCAATGCAGGCAACGCTGGTTGCAGCGGTAGGTCAGGTTGATCTGCAACGCCTCCAGCGCTCCCCGGTGGATTGCCGGAAAGGCCAGTTGGTCGAGCAGGGGCAGCATGGCGTGCACGGTTCGCTCCTTATTTGTTTGCCACTATAGAGAATGACCGTCGGTCCTTGTTACACCAGCTACCCGATGAATCATCGACCATTCTCGATACGGTGCTTGTAGACCTATTGCATGGTGCAATGCAGTTCAGTAGACGGCATGGCAAAACGCCCATTTTTCGCCGGAGTGAGGATTGGAAAAATGCAGGGGTAACCGGGATAACGCTCCCGGATTGAGCTGGCGCTTATACGGGCTACGCACTGGTGCGGTGGCCGCGCACAAGTAGGTCGGGTTAGCGGCAGCCAACATGGTCTTCGCCACAACGCGGTACAAGCCGCCGCGTAACCCGACAACGGCGCCCCACTCCCCCGGACAAAAGAAAACCCGCCGAAGCGGGTTTTCTTGTACAGATTGTGCTGTCACGCCAGCTCGTCGAAGCACTCGGCGATGATCGCCAGGCCCTTGTCCAGCAGGGCGTCTTCGGCGGTCAGCGGCACCAGCACG
>CBIHQF010000020.1:0-15999 GCA_966211665.1 uncultured Pseudomonas sp.
CGCTGCTTTGCAACCCCTCTTTTAAAGCTAACTTCTTGTTTTAGAAGAAGTTTTCAGAGAGGCCTGCGCCGGAAGAGGTGCGCATTATAGGCACAGAGAAATTCTCGTCAACGCTTATTTGGCTTTATCTGAAAATCGATTCCACCCCCGCTCAAGACAGGCGTCTTGCTAGCGCGCCAGGGAGAAAGAAGTTAAAGAGCGGACAATCCAGAAACGACAAAGCCGCTGATGCTGATCAACGGCTTTGCGAACAACGACAGTATTACTCGACGCTTTTACGACGACGCAGTTGCAGCAGGTACTGGATAGGCCCCGAAGCGGCATAGGCCAAGAAGATGATCAGCAACACACGTGGCGGATCGCTGAATACCACGGCGAAAATCAGCACCACTACGAGGATCGCCACGAATGGCACCCTCCCCTTCAGATCAAGATCCTTGAAGCTGTGGTACTTGATATTGCTGACCATCAATACGCCAGCGGCAGCCACAAGTATTGCAACGGCAAAGGCCATGTTCGACCCCTTGATACCGAAGTCACTGAAGGCCCATACGGTCCCCGCGACCACCCCCGCCGCCGCCGGGCTGGCGAGACCGATGAAATAGCGCTTATCGGCACTGCCGATCTGCGTATTGAACCGAGCCAAGCGTAGTGCCGCGCCAGCCACATAGATAAAGGCGACCATCCAGCCAACCTTACCCATACTGCCCAATGCCCACTCGAAAGCCAGCAACGCCGGCGCAACACCGAACGCGACCATGTCGGACAGCGAGTCGTACTCTGCGCCAAACGCACTCTGGGTGTTGGTCAGACGCGCAACACGCCCATCCAGACCATCGAGCACCATGGCGACGAACACCGCGGCAGCCGCCACATAGAAATTACCGTTCATGGCATTGATGATGGCGTAGAAGCCCGCGAACAAATTAGCCGTGGTGAACAGGTTCGGCAGCAGGTAAATACCGCGATGACGCACCTTGCGTCCCTCGGCGTCATGTCCTTCCTCTATATGTTCATCGATAGGCAGCAAGCTCTCTGCATCGGCGGGAGACTGGGGCTCATCTGGACGTTCGTTCATGAACAACACCTTGCAACGGATTTGAAAATTTCGACAGGCTCAGCCGATACACGTTCGGCATTCGACCCGATCAATACCCTGGCTTTATACCAGAAGCCTTGCGGCACCATGAAAAAACGCGGCCTTAGCCGCGTTTTTTCATACCGAAAAAGCCTTAGTTCTTGGCCTTGTCGACGATTTTGTTAGCCGAGATCCACGGCATCATGGAGCGCAGCTTCTCGCCGACCACTTCAATGCCGTGTGCGGCGTTGTTGCGACGGTAGGCGGTCATGGAGGCGTAGTTAGTAGCGCCTTCCTGAATGAACATCTTGGCGTATTCGCCGTCCTGAATGCGCTTCAGGGCATTACGCATGGCTGCACGGGATTCGGCGTTGATCACTTCCGGGCCGGTCACGTACTCGCCGTATTCGGCATTATTGGAGATCGAGTAGTTCATGTTGGCGATACCGCCTTCGTACATGAGATCGACGATCAGCTTCAGCTCGTGCAAGCACTCGAAGTAGGCCATTTCCGGCGCGTAGCCAGCATCGACCAGGGTTTCGAAACCGGCCTTGACCAGCTCGACGCAACCGCCGCAGAGAACGGCCTGCTCGCCGAACAGGTCGGTTTCGGTTTCGTCTTTGAAGGTGGTTTCGATGATACCGGTACGACCGCCGCCAACGCCCGAAGCGTAGGACAGGGCAACGTTCTTGGCATTGCCGGATGCGTCCTGATAGACAGCGATCAGATCAGGGATGCCGCCGCCTTTGACGAACTCGGAACGCACGGTATGGCCCGGTGCTTTCGGCGCGATCATGATCACGTCGAGGTCGGCGCGCGGTACGACCTGGTTGTAGTGAATGGCGAAGCCGTGGGAGAACGCCAGGGTCGCGCCCTTCTTCAGATTCGGCTCGACTTCGTCCTTGTACAGCCTGGACTGGAACTCATCGGGAGTCAGGATCATGACCAGGTCGGCGGCGGCAACAGCGGTCGCGACGTCGGTCACTTTCAAACCATGGGCTTCGGCTTTGGCGACAGTGGCGGAGCCTTTGCGCAGACCGACGGTTACATCGACGCCGGAATCTTTCAGGTTGCAAGCCTGGGCATGGCCCTGGGAACCGTAACCGATGATGGCAACCTTCTTACCCTGGATGATCGACAGGTCACAGTCTTTGTCGTAATACACTTTCATGGAGAATCCCCTATTTACTGGCCCAACGAGGCCGTTCGCTAAAGTTAGATGCTGAGTACTTTGTCGCCACGGGCAATGCCGGTGACGCCGCTGCGTACGGTTTCCAGGATCGAGGCGGTGCCTATCGCCTGAATAAAGCTGTCCAGCTTGTCGCTCGTGCCAGCCAGCTGAATGGTGTAGACGCTGGTGTTCACATCGACGATCTGCCCGCGGAAGATGTCGGTAGTGCGTTTGACCTCTGCGCGCTGGGCGCCAGTGGCCTTGACCTTGACGAGCATCAGCTCGCGCTCGACGTGAGCGCTTTCCGAGAGATCGACCAGCTTGACCACCTCGACCAACTTGTTGAGGTTCTTGGTGATCTGCTCGATGACTTCGTCATGCCCCACGGTGGTCAGCGTCAGACGCGACAGGGTCGGGTCCTCGGTCGGCGCCACGGTGAGGCTTTCGATGTTGTAGTTGCGTTGCGAAAACAGACCGACCACGCGGGACAATGCGCCGGGCTCGTTTTCCAGTAGCAGGGAAATAATGTGTCGCATGATTAGGTACGCTCCGTCTTGCTCAGCCACATATCGCGCATCGCACCGTCTTTGATCTGCATCGGATAAACGTGCTCACTGGTATCGACCTGAATATCGAGGAATACCAGACGGTCTTTCAGGGCGAATGCCTCTTCCATCTTCGGCTTGAGATCCTTCAGGTCGGTGATCCGCATACCGACGTGACCGTAGGCCTCGGCCAGCTTGACGAAATCCGGCAGGGACTCCATATACGAGTGCGAGTGACGGCTGCTGTACATCATGTCCTGCCACTGACGCACCATACCCAGTGCGCCGTTGTTCAGGTTGACGATCTTCACCGGTAGGTCGTACTGCAGGCAGGTCGACAGCTCCTGGATGTTCATCTGGATACTGCCTTCGCCGGTGACGCAGGCGACATCCTGATCGGGGAAGCTCAACTTGACGCCCATGGCCGCGGGGAAGCCGAAGCCCATAGTCCCAAGGCCACCGGAGTTGATCCAACGATTAGGTTTGTTGAAACGATAGTACTGTGCCGCGAACATCTGGTGCTGGCCCACGTCGGAGGTGACGAACGCATCGCCACGAGTGACTTCGGACAGGGTCTCGATCACCGTTTGCGGCTTGATGATGCTGCCGTCGCCTTTCTCGTACGGGAACATGCCGCGGCTACCGCGCCATTCTTCGATCTGCTTCCACCAGCTCGACAGCGCCTCTTTATTGAGGTGCTCGCCAATCTCCTTGAGGATCGCGACCATTTCGGTCATTACGCTATCGACCGGACCGACGATCGGGATATCCGCTTTGATCGTCTTGGAGATGGATGCCGGGTCGATGTCGACATGGATGATTTTGGCATTCGGACAGAACTTGCTCGCACCGTTGATCACCCGGTCGTCGAAACGCGCGCCGACTGCCAGGATCACGTCGGCATGGTGCATCGCCAGGTTGGCGGTGTAGCTGCCGTGCATACCGAGCATGCCGAGGAATTGGCGATCGGTGCCCGGGTAGCCGCCCAGCCCCATCAGGGTATTGGTCACCGGCAAATTGAGCATTTGCGCCAACTCGGTCAGCGGCGCAGCCGCGCCGCCCATGATCACGCCACCACCGGAGTAGACGATCGGGCGCTTGGCGCTCAGCAGCAATTCAGCCGCTTTGCGGATCTGCCCGGAATGACCACGCAGCGCCGGGCTGTAGGAACGCAGCTTGACCTTCTTCGGATAGACGTACTCGAATTTCTCGGCCGGATTGGTCATGTCCTTGGGAATGTCCACGACCACCGGGCCTGGACGGCCGGACTGGGCCAGGTAGAAAGCTTTCTTCAATACTTCCGGGATTTCCGAGGCGTGCTTGATCATGAAGCTATGCTTCACGATAGGCCGCGAGATACCGATCATGTCGGTTTCCTGGAAAGCATCGGTACCGACCATGTTGCTCGGCACTTGGCCGGACAACACCACCATCGGAATCGAGTCCATATAGGCGGTGGCAATGCCGGTGATGGCATTGGTCGCACCGGGGCCGGAGGTCACCAGCACTACGCCGGCTTTACCGGTAGCGCGGGCATAGCCGTCGGCCATGTGAGTAGCCGCTTGCTCGTGACGAACCAGGATGTGATTGACTTCCGGTTCCTTGAACAGGGCATCGTAGATATGCAGCAGAGCACCGCCCGGGTACCCGTATATATTTTTAACGCCTTCGTCACGCAGGAAGCGGACGACCATTTCAGCGCCGGATAAAAGCTCCACGTTGTTCACCTCTAAAACGCCAGAAAACCGTCCATAGCTGGACGGCCTAAGATAGGTTTACTGCCAAGCAGAGCATGAGCGACGGTGGTCGCCGACTACGTCAGCTACTACTGAGCAAGTATTGGGAGCGCCCCAAAGTGTTGCGGGGCTTTCCCACCCAGCGCGAGGTAACGCGTTGCGGGTGTAACAGGTCGGCGCGGGTATGCACCTCATGTCTGCTGAGCTAAAGCCTGCTTGCGGCGGACTCCACTACAGCGAACGTGGAATTGTTCGGATTCGCCGGGGGCAAGTCAAGTAATCCGTGACGGATTCTGCAATCTTCTGCGCTAACTGCACGCGGGATGACGATTCTGGTGTTTTGGTTATAGTAACTAGCGGGTTTTACAGCTCATAATTTGGCAGCCTACAAAAAGGAAACAGCATGCGCCGTATTATCCTCACTAGCAGCTTGCTACTGGCCCTGAGCGCAACCGCCACGGCCAGCCAGGTATACAAATGGGTCGATGCTCAAGGCGTCACTCACTTCGGCTCGCAGCCGCCGCAAGGTCAATCAGCGACCAGCATCAACACTTCCGCTCCACAGCCCAAAGCAGTGGAGGAAGAGCAGCCAGCGCCAACCTTCGAGAGCATTGCCGACCCCGAGCAGGCCGCTTTCGATAAGAAGGCCAAAGAAGAAGTCGCCGCCAAAGAGGCCGAACGCAAGAAGTATTGCGAAGACGTCCGGACCAATCTGGCTCAGTTGGAAAACAATCCACGAATCCGTGTGGAAGTAGACGGTGAAGTACGTCGACTGGGCGAAGACGAGCGCCAGCAGCGTATCGCTGAAGCCAAGAAGGCGATTGCGGAAAACTGCAAGTAGCCAAAATCCTGCGCGCGCGACCGGATGCTCATGCAGCAACGGCCGCACCGGTCAGCGCGAGCGATCTATTCGCCACTCACAATGCGCGACACGGGACTGGGCGGCGGCCTCGCCTGACTCGATGTAATAGCGCCGACACACTCCGCTAGCGCGCGGCGCCGATCAACCGATCAAACTCCCCCAGCAAACGCACGAGCACCCTGGCTTGCGCGCTACGCTCGCCATACACCTGCTCCGCCATTGGCTGAATACCCGAAACACTGGGTAATGTCACACCGTTTTCCAGCATATGTTTCATGCGCGGCAGGAAAATCCACTGCAACCACTGCTCGAACGCCAGACTATCGACACAGAAAGGCTCTTGACTGGCCAACGCTTGCTCGCTCGGCGGCTCGACTTGCCACCAGCCCTGCACGCGCAACTCGCGCTCTATCAGCAGTAACTGCTGGGCCAATACCGGCACCCGCGCATCCATCAAAGACTGACCCGCGCCTGTTCCCGCGCTTGCGCAGCGCCAGCCGCGTCGCCTTGCCGCTCACGCACCTGGGCAATCAGCTCCCACAGGCTGGCTTGCAGCGCCGGACGACCATTGGCATAGCTCAGGCCACGGCGGGCGAACTGCTCGGCTTGCGCCGCATCGCCCTGAGCCAAACGCACCTGGGCCAAGCGATAGAGCACTTGCGGCTCCCGCGGCGCGATACGTTGAGCGCGTTCCAGGCTGGATGCCGCGCCATTCAGATCGCCAGCGCCCTGTTGCTGCTGCGCGGTGCTCAGCAATGCCAGAACCGGACCGTCCAGTTGCTCGTCGGCTGCCAAGCCGCCACCGCTGGGAATGCCGCTCGGGGCACTTGGCGCGGGGGCGCTATAGCCGCCGATGTCGAGCGGCTCGCTGCCGATAGCGCCGCCCGATGGATCAGTCGGCGCGGGGAAGGTCTGAATCGGCGCCGAACTGCCGCCACCTTGAGGCACCATGACCACCACGCCGGCGTCTTCGGGGACGCTTTGCGGCTGTGCCGAAGAGGTGCCATAACCACCCGCACCTTCTTGCTGTTCATAGACCGACGAGCTGGAGTCGACCACCGGGATCGAGCCACGCGGCACCGAAGTACAGCCACCGAGCACGGCCGAAGCTGCTAAAACTGGAACAAACCACTTAGTCACGTCACATCCTCTTCAATTAGTCCAGCCAGCCGCGTACCCAATCCATCACCGAATCCACCGGCGCTTGCAGACCGCATGCCGAGCCCGGAGCCGGCTCGCTGCCACGAATATACGGCATCTGCACGGCGCCCGGGCAGCTCGGATCGGAGCCCAGGCCGCTGTGCGGATCCATCCAGGCCTGCACGATATTGTCGGGCTGTGGCATATCCAACGGCAGCGGGTCGGCCCGGTACATGAAATCGGTCCAGACCTGCAGCGCGCCACTGGCGCCGGTAAAGGGGGTCGGCCCGTTATCGTCCCGCCCCATCCAGACCACCGCCAACAGATCCTGACTGAAACCGGCGAACCAACTGTCGCGCGAATCGTTACTGGTACCGGTTTTACCGGCCAGCGTCAGCGAACCGGGTAGGCGGTTATACACCGAACGCCCGGTGCCCTCGCGCAGGGTGCGCTGCATGGCGCTCTGTAACAGGTAAATCGCGCCCGCATCGAAACGCTGCTGGATCTGGAATGGATAGCGCTTGAGCGGTTCGCCTTCCGCGGTCAGGACGCTACGAATAGCGCGCAGCGGTGTGTTGAAGCCGCCATTGGCGATGGTTTGATACATATCCGCGACTTCCAGCGGACTTAAAGCCCCCGCCCCGAGCAACATCGATGGATAAGCCGGCCATTGCTGTTCGACGCCCAGACGATCAAGGGTTTTGAGCACGGTCGGCACGCCCAGTTCCATGCCCAGCTTGACGCTCGACAGGTTGTAGGAATTGGCCAGGCTTTGATACAGGTAAACGTTACCGTGGGCCTTGCGATCGTAGTTCTGCGGCGTCCAGACCTGGCCGTCCTGGCCTTTGATGGAGAAGGGTTGATCCTCCAGCCAACTGGTCAATGTGTACTGACTGGGGCGCTCCAACGCCGCCAGGTAGATCGCCGGTTTGATCAAAGAACCAATCGGCCGGACGGCGTCCAACGCGCGGTTGAAACCGGCAAAACGCGGTTGACGACTGCCGATCAGCACCTGGACCTCGCCGGTCTCCGGGTTGGTGACGACCATACCGGCCTCGACTTCGTCGGCACCTTTGCGCCCCGACATGCGCTTCAGCGAATCGAGCAAGGCAGTCTCGGCCTTGAGCTGCAGGATAGGGTCGAAGCTAGTGAAGATTCGCAGGCCCTCTTCGGTCAGGTCCTGCTCGCGGTAGTCCTCGCGCAGCTGGCGCTTGACCAGGTCGAGAAACGCCGGAAACGAGCTGTCGGCCATGCTGCCGCGCTGGGTCACACCCAAAGGTTTCTGTTTAGCCGCAGCGGCCTGCTCCTGGGTGACCACACCCTGCTCGACCAATACATCGAGCACCAGATTGCGCCGCTGTAAGGCGCGCTCCGGATGACGCCGCGGGTTGTAGTAGGTCGGCCCCTTGACCATGCCCACCAGCAACGCCACCTGCTCGAGCTTCAATTCGGATAGCGGTTGGCTGAAGAAATACTGGCTGGCCAGGCCGAAGCCATGCACCGCGCGCTGGCCGTCTTGCCCCAGGAACACCTCGTTGAGGTAGGCCTCGAGGATCTCCTTCTTGTCGTAATGCAACTCCAACAGCACCGCCATCATGGCTTCGGTCGCCTTACGGGCCAGGGTGCGCTCGTTGGTCAGGTAGAAGTTCTTCACCAACTGTTGGGTCAAGGTACTGCCGCCCTGCCGCAACTGCCCGGCCGTGGCATTGATCCACACCGCGCGCGCGATACCTTTCGGCGAGACGCCGAAGTGATTGAAAAATTCACGGTCCTCGATCGCCACCAAGGTTTCCGCCAAATAGGGCGGCAACTGCTCCAGCTTGATCAACAGGCGGTCTTCCTGATGCGCCGGATACAAACCGCCGATCAGCATCGGCTCCAGACGCGCGACCGCCAGATTGCCGCCATTGGCCTGATTGAGACCGGCTACATAGTCGCCGGAGAAGCGCACGCGCAACCGCTGGGCGGGCTCGCTGCTTTCATAGAACTGGAAGCCGCGGGTATGCAGTTCGAGGTTATTGCCGGCAATCGACACCGTTCCCGGGCCATTGACCGAGGTCTCGCGGCGATAGCCGAGCGCATCCAACTCCTGAAGAAAGTCGGCTTTACTCAGTTTTTGCCCGACGAACAACTCCAAAGGCCTGGCATAGACCTTGGCGGGCACTGTCCAGCGCTTGCCGGAAAACTTCTCCTGCACGACAGCATCGAGGTACACCGCAAACACGGCGAGCACCACCAAACCGACCAGGCCGAGCTTGATAGCCCAGCTGAGCCAGGGACGCATACCGCGCGAGCGCGGCTTGGAACGGGGACGAGAGGATCGGGAACGAGTCATGGCGCGGCATTATACGCATTTTGTCCGCCACAAGCAGACACAGCCCGGCGGTTTGCACAGCGCTCTGGAGCGGCCATAATGCCCGCCTTCGAATTCGACTGAAAGCCAAGGATCGCCCGTGAGCCAAGCCCTGATCGCCGCCCTGCAAAACCCGGCCCTTTACCCCCACCCGGTGGAGGATTTCCAGGTTATCGAGACGCATATTTCCTGGGTCGTACTGACCGGCCCCTACGCTTACAAGGTTAAAAAGCCGGTCAATTTCGGCTTTCTCGATTTTACCGAATTGAGCGCTCGCGAGCACTTCTGCCAGGAAGAGCTGCGCCTGAACCAACGCTTGGCTCCCGACCTGTATCTCGAGGTTTTGCCGATCAACGGTAGCCTCGAGGCCCCGCAACTGGCTGGCGACGGGCCGGTCATCGAATACGCCCTGAAAATGCGCCAATTTCCCGCGGGCCAATTGCTCGGCGAACTGCAAGAACGC
Organism: uncultured Pseudomonas sp.; assembly: GCA_966211665.1. Classification (GTDB taxonomy): domain Bacteria; phylum Pseudomonadota; class Gammaproteobacteria; order Pseudomonadales; family Pseudomonadaceae; genus Aquipseudomonas. Next base: position 9,349 of record CBIHQF010000020.1, read on the forward strand.
AGCGAGTTGAACGAAGGCCATGTCGATGCGCTGGCCAAGCAAATCGCCGAATTCCATCTCGGCGCGCCGCAGGTGGCCCAGGATCACCCGCTTGGCACGCCGGAAGCGATCATGGCGCCGGTGACGCAAAACTTCGAGCAGATCCGACCGATGCTCAAGGACCAAGCCGATCTCCTGCAACTCGACGCCCTGCAAGCCTGGGCCGAAAGTAGCTTCGAGCGCCTGCAGCCCTTGCTGGCCCAACGCAAGGCGGATGGTTTTATCCGCGAATGCCATGGCGATATACACCTGGGCAACGCCACGCTGCTCGATGGCGAAGTGGTGCTGTTCGACTGCATCGAATTCAACGAGCCGTTCCGCCTGATCGACATCGCCTCGGATGCCGCCTTCCTCGCCATGGACCTGGAAGATCGCGGCCTCAAGCCGTTAGCCCGGCGCTTTATCAACAGTTGGCTGGAACATACCGGCGACTACGCCGCCCTGGAGCTGCTGAGCTTCTATAAAGCCTACCGCGCGATGGTACGCGGCAAGGTCAGCCTGTTCCGCTTCGCCCAGGAGCAGGATGCCGTACAGCGCGCGGTGATTCTCCGTCAATACCGCCGCTACGCCGCCCTGGCGGAAAGCTACAGCGCCATTCCATCGCCCTTGTTGGCGATCACTCACGGGGTTTCAGCGGTAGGCAAAAGCCACGTGGCCATGCGCCTGGTCGAAGCCCTCGGGGCCATTCGTTTGCGTTCGGACGTCGAGCGCAAGCGCTTGTTCGGCGAGCAAAGCGTCGACGCGCAACGCCAGCTCGGCACTGGCATCTACAGCCATGAGGCCAGCGTGGCGACCTATCAACGCTTGCATCAGCTCGCGGATCTCGCGCTGCACGCCGGCTATCCGGTGGTGATCGACGCCACCTACCTCAAGCGGAGCCAACGCCAGGCCGCCGCCCAGGTCGCCGAAGCCAGCGGTGCGCCCTTCCTGGTGCTCGATTGCTACGCCCCGGATGAAGTGATCGCCAGTTGGTTGGAACAACGCAAAGCCGCCGGGCTCGATCCTTCCGATGCGACCATGGACGTGATCCAGGCGCAGCACACTAGCCGCGAAGCCCTGAGCGACGAGGAACTGACCCACAGCAAGCGTGTCAACACCCACGAGAGCGATAGCCTGGACAATCTGGTCGCGCGTATACGCCAACGCCTGCCGGGCCTGTAAACCGCCACCTCCGGCCTCGGCGGGCAGAGCCTGCCGGGGCTTCTATACTGGCAGGGAACCCCTACAGGAACCCTGTCCATGAGCCAGCCGCGCCAGCTCGATACAGCCCTTTACCGCTTGCTCCGCAGCGATGACGTAAAGGGTTTCAATGCACAGAAACCCAAGGACGGCGAAGTCGATCTCAGCGGCGGCGACTTCCGCGGCATCGACCTGCGCGCGCTCGACGCCGAGCATATCGATTTCACCAATGCGTACTTTCGTGGCGCCGATCTGCGCGGTCTCGACTTGCGCAGCGCCAAGCTGGAAGGCGCCAGCCTGGCCCATGCACAGATATCCGGCAGCTACTTCCCGGTCGAGCTGAGCGCCGATGAAATCCTCATGTCGGTCAACTTCGGTACCCGCCTGCGCTACAACACCAGGCCATGAACGACGTCACCCGCTTATTCGGTAGCCGCGCCGATAGCTACGCGAGCTTTCGTCCGCAATACCCGGAGGCGCTATTCGCCTGGCTGGCGCAACGCAGCCCGGCGCGGCAGCGCGCACTGGATATCGCCTGCGGCAGTGGCCAGGCCAGCGCCCCGCTGCGTCGGCACTTCGCTCAGGTACTGGGCAGCGACAGCAGTGTCGAGCAATTGCGCGCCGCCGATCCGAACGGAGTCGAGCTGTTTGCGGCGCGCGCGGAGGCGCAACCGCTCGGCGACGCCAGCCTCGACCTGATAGTGGTCGCCCAAGCCCTGCACTGGTTCGCCACCCCGGCGTTCTTTGCCGAGGTCGGACGCTTGCTCAAACCCGAAGGGCTGTTCTGCGCCTGGTGTTACAGCCTGATGCGCATCGATAGCGACCTGGACGGGCTCATGGACGAATTCTACTCACACACCCTGAACGGCCATTGGCCCGCCGGCCGCCAAAGCGTGGATGCCGGCTACCGGGATATCCAGTCACCCTTCGCGCCGCTCGACCCGCCACCGCTGGCGATCGAAGCGACCTGGAGTTTCGACCACCTACTCGGCTACCTGCGCACCTGGTCGGCCGTGCAAGGCTGGGAACGACAGCATGGCCGCGACCCGGTTGAGGACCTTACGCCCGAACTGCGCGACGCCTGGGGGAATATCAATACGCCACGTTTTATCCGTTGGCCGCTACACTTCTTGGCAGGCAAACAAAAATAAGTTGTAAACGGGCCATTAGAAGATCCGGCAAGCGCCGTCCCAACCGGGATACGGCGCCCTCAGCGGACTTATCCGCCGTGTTGCGTCGCAACACGTGACGCCTGGTGCAGGCGTTTTGCGATGGCGTTACCGCCCCATCGGCCACGTTGGGAGGCTTGATGAACGACGAACTGCAACATCTGAAGAATTTGGGCAAAACTTCGGCCCAGTGGCTCCACGCCGTCGGCATTCACAGCGTCAACGATTTGCGCCGACTAGGCGCCGTCGGTGCTTACAGCGCGGTACGGGCACGCGGTTTCAGAGCCTCGAAGGTATTGCTCTACGCCATCGAGGGCGCACTGCTCGATGTGCACTGGAGCGATTTGACGCCTGCGCACAAGGCGCAATTGAATGAACAACTCGAGGCCTGTTCGGCGCGCAACAAGAGCTAGCTCACAACCTCTGGATAGAATGATTTACCAAAGGCCTGGCGCCCTTTATTGTCTGAGGGACGGCGCCTTAGTCAGCCAAGCCAGTTCAAGGAATCACGCTCATGTATTTACTCGGGGAGCAACCGGCTTACGCCGACCAACTGATCAATCGATTGCAGAGCATCCCCACTCAACTACTCGATGGCCTGGCCCCCTGCGGCGACCCGCTGCAGTTGGAAAATATCGAGGATCTGGCCAAGGTGTTGCCCGGCAATCAACTGTTCATCATCGCCAACGGCTTGCTGCATGCGGTGGTCGATGAGCGTCCGCTGTTCTATCTGCAAGAAGGCGATCTGGTCGGCCTGCGCCAAGGCATCGACATGCCCAGTTGCCGCCTCAGCAGCGAAGAACCTATCAGTCTGGTGCCTTATTCGCGCAGCGATGCATTCAAGCACATCTATGCCAGCGAACAGCGTCAGGAACTGTTCATCCAGTACCTGATCGGCCACACCGCCCTGCTCTCCGACGCTCTGGCGCGTCTCAAGCAACCGGAAATCCGCCCGTCGACCGGCTTCCAGCACTTTGCCGCCGGCGAAGAGCTGATCCACCAAGGCGACGCCGCCGAGCACGTGTTCATCATCATCGAAGGCCATGCCGAGGCCTATGTCGACGGGCATAAGGTCGGCGACGTGCAAAAAGACGAAATCTTCGGCGCCATGGCCGTGTTCACCCGGGAAAGACGCAGCGCCACCGTGCTGGCCAGCGAGCCCTGCACGGTAATGGTGATTCCCAAGGAGCAATTCCTCAGCCTGATGCAGAGCAACCCGCGCATCGCCCATAGCCTGATCGAAAGCATGGCGCGGCGGATCGACCTGCTGAACAAGGAAGTCACCCAGTTGCGTATGCCCGCTACCGCAGAATAAAAGCCTGCACGATGCACCCTCGAACCCGGCTATAAGCCGGGTTCGACGTTTTCGGCAGGATGTTTTCGGGCGCAATAAAAATACTTTGGCCGCGACTGTTGACATACAAATGATAATCGTTATTATTAGCAACAGCTGGTCGCGAGATCGGTCGATAAGCTCAAGAGCCCTTCAGGCGGGCTCTTCTGGTTATCTCCTCATCAGGCTAATCACGGTTATTGACCCGGCTTTTGCCGGGTCTTTTTTTGCCCGCCAGAAAGTGGGAACACATCGCCCCGCTCAACCAAACCTCGCTCAATATTCGAGCTTGGCATAGCGCGTCTTGCGCGAGGCCTCGCGCGCCTGTTCGAGCGTGTGGATACCGCGCTCGGCGAGCAGCGGGATCAGCTTGAGAAACACCTCACCGGTGACCATGGCATCGCCCAGCGCGGTATGTCGTCCCACCACCTGCACACCCAGACGCTCGGCGATCCGCTCCAGGCGATGCTCATCGGCACCGTGCCCCGGGTGCACCAGCGCCGACAACAACAGGGTATCGAGCAGCGGCTGGCTGAAGCGGATGCCGGTCTGCTGCTCCTTGAGTTGTAGAAAGCGCATATCGAAGGCCGCGTTATGCGCCACCAGCACGGTTTCCGCGGCGAAGCTCTGAAACAACGGCAATACCTGGGCGATGCTCGGCTGTCCGGCAAGCTTCTGCGGCGTCAGGCCGTGGATCGCCTGCGACTCGCGCGGGATCGACCGGTGCGGATCGATCAATTGCTCGAAACACTCGTGGGCCAGCAACCGGCCGTTGACGATGCGCGCCGCGCCGATGGAGATGATTTCGTCGCCCTCGGATGGCGACAGGCCGGTGGTTTCGGTATCGAACACCGTGTACGTCAACTCGCTCAGCGGTTGCTCGTCGAACGTGGAGGACTGCCCTGGCCGGCCGAACAGGTCGAAGTCGTAATACACCGGCCGCCCCGGCAGCACGACCGGCGCCGGAGAATACGGCGCGGTGGTCGGCAGCAGCAGGCAAAGGCGATTGCGCCCGCTACCCCGCTCGGCCTGCGACCACAGCTCGCCGCCGTGGCGTTCGAGTAGCTCCTTGAGCGTGCCGCTGGCCCACCGGGCACCGCCGGGGTCCAGCGGCTGATCTTCCCAGCGGTGCAGCAGCCCGGGGTCGAGCGGCTGCCCACCCCAACACAGCGCCAGACGGGCGAAACGCCCTACGGATGAAAGTTCCAGGGCGACCTCGCTCACCCCGCAGGCGACCACCAGCGCGTCCATCACCTGGGTCAGCGCCTGCACCAAGGCGTAACTGTCCAGGCTCAGCCACAACGGCTCGTCGCTGTCCTGGCAGCGCACGCGCAACCCCAGGGTCGCGCTGAAATTATGTTGCAAGGCGCAAACCAGGTCGCTGGCCGACATGTCCTCCAATGCCCATTGATTGCCGGGCAGCTCGCCATGCCGTGCCAGGCCCTGCTCCAGGTTCACCGACAGGCGTTCGGCTTCGTCGCGGATGACTTCGCCGAAGCGCTGGCGATGCGCAGCATCCATGGCCGGGTATTGCTCCAGGGTTTCCGCCGCCGCGCGGATATTCGCCAGGGCCGCCCGGCTGCCTTCGGTCAGCTCGCGCAACAGGTGCTCGCGGCGACTGGCCAGCTCCATGCCTTGCGTGACGTCCTCGAGAATCAACAGAAACCCGAGCATTTCGCCCGGCCGCCCCAGCACCGGCGCCATGCGTCCGCGCAGCAACTGCCCGGCGCAACGCGTGACGAAGTGCGCAGCCGTACTGCGGCCGTCCTGCTCCAGCCCCTGGCGCAGCTTGTCCAGGCCGTGGACGATCAGGCGCTGGTCGAGCACGGCGAATAGCGAGCGGCCCAGCCCCACCGCGCCGCTCTCACGCCCCTCGAACAACTGGGCGGCCTGGGGGTTGTAGAGCAGGATGCGGCCTTCGAGATTGCACACCAGCACGCTTTGGGCAAACTCGGCCATCAACGCGGCGAGGTGGTTTTTCTCCTGCTCCAGGCGCGCATTGGCTTGCGCGATACGCCCCTCGATATCCTGGCGCTGCGCGTCGTAGGCTGCGGCGAAGTCGTTCAGCGCATGACCCAGGCGGCGCATGGGTTTAGCGCCGCCGATGGCCACCCGATGCTGCGGATTGACCCGGTGGATGATCCCGACCTGCTCTTCCAGGCGCTTGGCGACCGCCGGATAGGCGCTCTGCCACAAGCGCAACAGCACGCCCAGAACCACCAACGGCAGCAGCCCGAGCAGCGTCAGCAAGGCACCGCGGCCGTCCAGCAGGGCCAGCAACGACTCGCGTTGCGCCTCGCCTAGATCGAGCCAGAACGGCAAGCCGATCAGACCGAGCACGCTGCAAAACAGGCCATAAAGCGCCGCTAGCCGCAGGACGAAAGCCAACCCGGTACGCATCGCCTAGGCATCCGCCAGCAGCGCGCGGACCTGCGCCAACAAATCCTGGGTCGAAAACGGCTTGCTGATATAGGCATCGGCACCGAGCGCCAAGCCCTTGCTCACCTCCACCTCGCGGCCCTTGGCCGTCAGCATGACCACCCGCACCCCTTGCAAATCCGGGTGTTCGCGGACTTTCTGACACAGATCGAAGCCGCTCAAGCGCGGCAGCATCACATCGAGCAGCACCAGATCGGGCGGTTGCCGCTCGATCGCCTCCCAAGCCTCTTGGCCATCGTGGGCGATGCGCACCTGGTAGCCGGCCTGTTCGAGCAAAAACTCCAGGGAAACCACGATGTTCGGCTCGTCGTCGACGATCAGTACGCTTTTGCTCATGCTCCGTCCTCCGTCTCCGGGCCCGTTAGCGGCAAGCTGAAGAAAAAGCTCGCGCCCTCGCCCGGTGCGCTGCGCAGCCACAAACGGCCGCCAAAATGCTCGATGATCTGCCGGCTGATCGGCAATCCCAAACCCGTGCCTTGGGGCTTTTCCGTG
>CBIHQF010000021.1:0-15546 GCA_966211665.1 uncultured Pseudomonas sp.
CCTGGCGAGATTTTTCGCGGCAACGCGGCTTGCGCTGAAACGGCAACAGACCCTAGCTCTCGTAGCTCGATTTTACGAAGCTCGCCGCCCGCCCCCCATTCCACTTGAGTAGCGCCGGCCTAGTCCCTAAGTAGCAGGCCGGCTCACAGGCAGCGCCTCAGGACGATCGGCAAAGCCGCGAACAGCAGCGTCATCGGCGACAGGATCAGCAGTAATTCCAGGCTGTAGAGTTCCATTTTCACCTCGCAAAAAAGACCACGATGGATTGCCATCCCAATGAAGTCGCAGTGTCGTCATCCCGGATTGCGCCAGGGCTTATCCGGGCTACGAGCGCGGTGTAGGTTGGCGCTGAGCCTGTGAAGCCCAACATCCGATCCAATGCCTGCCAGACAAAAAAATGCCGCTCACTCGGGCTGAGTGAACGGCATTCGGCGTCAGCGTACTTACCAGCTCAGCACCGCACCCACGGCGAAGGTGTCGGTGTCTTCGGCCAAGCCACTGCCGGCAGCGGCATCGATCTCGTACTGGTTGTACTCGGCGACCAGCTTGAGGTTGTCGTTGATGGTGCGGAAGTAGGCGACGCCACGGGTCTCGTAATCGGCGGCGGTACCCAGGCCGTTGCCGTCGTCCTCGGTCTTGCCGTAGGACAGCGCCACGCGGTTCTTGCCGAAGCTGTAGGAACCCTGCAGCAGATAGCCTTCGCTGTCGATTTCGCGCAGCGTGGCTTCGCCGGCATTGTTGGTGAAGAACGGGTTGATGCCTTCGGCCTGGAAGCCGGAAGCGGTCACCGAGAAGCCGGCCATCTTCGCCTGCACGCCGTAGCCGAGGCCCTGCGAGGTGACGCTGTCGACCGTGTCGTCGGTGTTTTCCGAAGTCTGGTACGCGCCGTTGAGCCAGGAATAGATGGTCGCGCCGCCGAGGTCGAACTGGTAGCTGACCTCCGACTCGAAGCGCGGCTCTTCCTGGTAGGACTTGCCGACCGCGCTGTCGTCGTTGGTGTCCACCGGGTCCATGATGCCGACGGCGAAACGCAGACCTTCGGCCAGGTTGTTGTTGCGGTAGGTGATCTGCGAGGTCGGGAACGGATAGGGATAGCCGGTGCCGATATTGCCGAAGGACACGCCGGTGCCATCCACCAGACCCAGGGTGTCGCTGACGTTGCCGTAGCCGGCCAGCAGTTCATCGAGGAAGATGTTCGAGCGCGAGAACAGGCCGAAGTCCTTACCGACCAGCACTTCGCCCCACTCCGGCGACGCCACGGTACCGTAGAACTGACGCACGTCGATGGCGGTGCTGGTGCCGTTGGTTTCGCTGTCGTTGATGGTGACCCAGAAGGACGAACGGCCGCCAAGCTTCAGGCCATCGATCCGCTTGCCGAAATTGAAGCCGATCCAGTTCGGCAGAAAGCCCATTTTCACCCGCGCCTGACGACGATCGAATTGCTCGCCCTCGCGGTCGACGTCGCTGTTCACATAGAAGGCGTTGATATAGCCGTCGGTGGAGAAGGTGGTGTCGTCCCGGTCGTACAGAACGATCTCGGCAGCCGCTTGCTGAGCCGTGGCCAGCGCTTCGGCGGCCGTCAGGGCCAGGGGCAGGAATCGGATGTTGGCGATCTTGTTGTTGTGCATATCACTCTCCGCTTGAGGGTCGACCGTCGGGTGGTCGGTTCGGAGGCGATTATCGAAAAGCCGCAACCCCGGCCATACGCTGCTATGGCGCCGGTTGCCTGCTGCTTTGGCCGGGCCCGGCGGCTCGGGCAATAAGGCGTAATACCTGCGCGCGAAGGTCGCAATCGGCTTGCCGAAACGCGAACGAACGCCCGTGCAACACCAGGACAGGCGAATGTGGCCAATGGGGGATTGGAGCGCGGATAAAGCGAGGGATCGTGGGTAATCTTTGGGTGGATCGAGCTTTATCGATCCATCGGGGCGGCGTTCTGGTGGATGTAAAAAGCGACATCCACCCGGGTTCTTTCCTGCAAACGCACCACGTAACCCACCAGGCGATGATCGCTCCGCCCGCATGCTGGGCTACGGGGCAACGGCCTGCCAGCCGACCGATCAGTTCGGCGATAACCAATCCGCGCCCGGTTTGGCGGCATTGGCCAATACGTACCAACCGCCCTGCGCACGGTTCAGTTGACGCTGGCACTCCAGCAGATCGCTACGGGCGATGGCCGCCAACGCCCGTTGCAGCACCGCGTCATGTTGCTCGGGCAGGCCGGCCAAATGCGCTTGCCAGCGCTGCTCGGCACACTCCGACGAGGACAGCACCGCACTTTGCAGTTGCTCGCGCAACTCATCGGCTGCATGCCTCAGTTGGTACTCGTCCAAGGCCGCCAGGCGCTCGCCCTGGGTCTGTAGAAAGGCCTGGATATGCCCGAGAATTTCAGCCGGCGCGGCATGCGGCGATTGCACGGCGAACAAAATCCCGCGTTGCGCCTGCACCTGGCGAAAGCCGCAAAACACCGCGTAACCCAATTGCAACTCGCTGCGCAGGCGCTGGAAAAACGCCCCTTGGTAGAGTTGCGCAAGCAAGCGCCAGCCGGCTTCGGTCGAGGCATTCGACGCGGGTTGCGGGCAGAACAACAGCAGCACCGAATCGTCGCAGACGATGTCCGCATCCCGCCAATACCGCCCCGCCGACGCAGGGGTAGGCGGCTCGGCCATGGATAAGGGCGAAACCGCGGCGAACAACGCGTCGATCTCGGCCCGGCCCGCCGCCTCGATAGCCACACCCAGGCCTTCGAATCGCGCCCCTCGGTATGCCTCGCGCAGGCTTTGCGACGTCAGCGGTGCGCGGTCGCCAGGCGGCGCGAACAGCTCGGGCAAACGCCGCAGCACTTGGCGCAGCGCCATTTCGGCGCGCGCCTGCGCCGCATCTTCCAGGGCCTGACGCACGCTTTGCCGCCAGGCCTCGGGGGGAGGATCGAGCAGGATCGGCAACACCTCGCCCATCACCCGAGGCAACAACGCCGCCGCGCCCTGCAACGACAGTTGCCAGGCATCCTCCTCCACCACGACGTGCAGTGCGACGCCGACCTCGGCCGCATCGGCTTCGAGCGCCCGCAGCGCGACGCGGAACAGCGCCTGCAACTGCGCGACGGCAACCCGCCCGGCGAACAGGCAACGCCCATGCAATACGGCTTGCCCGTCTGCTTCCGCCAGGGGCGCCGGTAACCAGCGCAGCTGCGCCGGGATAGCGACGGCCGTTAGCGGCGCCAGGCGCGGCTCGAGAAACACGTTTGCTTGCGGTAGTTGCCATGCCCAAGCATGCGGCTCGGCTACCACAAGCGCCTCTCGGCGCATCTGCAGGGCGAAGCCGGCAGCGGGCCAAGCGGGCATGGGCGCGGCATCGGCGAACAGGCCGATACGCCGTGATGGCTCCTGCATTTGCGTTAACAATGCCGCGACCACGGCAGGGTCGGCCGTGCTCGGCTCCTCCCCGTATTCCAGGCAGGTTTGCCAGCAACGCGCCAGCGCCAACGGCGACAGAGCGCCTAACCAGTGCCGCCGGATGCTTCGATAGCGCTCATGCAAAGCGCCGCGATCGGCGCCTGTGAAGAACGCCAACCAGGCCAGCAACGCCTGCGTCAGGCGAGCCTGCATGGCCGGCGCGGAGTCGACGCCGGAAAAACTCAACAGCAACAGGCTCTGCTCGGCGTAGCGGTAGATCACCTGGGTTTTCAGCCCCTGACACAGCCCGGCCTCGCGCAAGCCGGCGAGCAACCCGCCCGGCGCCTCGCTACGCAACCAGGTCTGAACGAATTCCGATGCTTGCCCCATGCCCGGCGTCGCCCATTCCAGGGCGAACGCCAGGTACAATGCCGACCCGGCCGTCGCCACCCGCATGCGCAAGTGCCGCTCGCGCAACGCCAGCAAGGGCACGGGCGGTGCTGCCGCGAGCGACACCGGCCTGCGAGGGTTAGCCGCACCTCGCTCGTCTCCTTGTTCCGCCGCTGCGCCTTGGCGAACAACTCGTCGATGGATTGCGGGCCGACCAGCAGCAACGACAGTTGTCCTGCCTGATAAAAGCGCCGATGGAACCCCAGCAGGGCCCGCTGGAAATCCTCTTCCTCGACCTTCAGGCTGTCGCGATCGCCCGCCTGAAACGCGGCGCAACGATGGCCGGCCGGCAGCACCTGGGCGACTCCCGCCGCGACCAGGGTGTCGGGGTCCTGGGCGCGGGCGATGAATTCGGCATGCACCACCTCGCGCTCGCGCAGTTGCGCACCTTTATCCAATAAGGGCCTGGCCAGCATATCCAGGAGTCGCGCGAGGGCCTCATCGAGCCGCTCGGCCGGCACCTCGCAGAAATATTCCGTGTGCCGTGCCTGGGTCGAGGCATTCAGTTGCCCGCCGCAGCCCTGTACGAACGCCATCAAGGCGTCTTCGACGGCGTAGCCGTGGCTGCCGAGAAACAGCAGGTGTTCGAGAAAATGCGCCAAGCCGGGATAAGCCGTCGGCTCGTCATGGCTGCCCGCGGCGATCCTCATACTGATCGCCGCCTTGCCCGCCCCCGGCTGGCTGATCGCCGCCACACGCAGGCCGCCGACCAACTGCCCGCGCTCGGGCTGAGGCGCGGTTACCGGCGGAAAATGGCTAACGGCGGGCATGGCGGGACTCGGTTCTGGCGGCATTCGGCACCTCAGCATCGAACAATCGGCAGCCGCCCGGCAATGCTGCTTTGGCACGAGCAGCCTTGCTACCAAAGTAGCGAACCGGCACAACTGCGCCTGTCGATGACGCGCTCCTCGAACAACGAAAGTTTGAACTTATCCTTTGTTTCAATTTGCCTGTTTCAGTCCGGCCATTTATCGGCTGAGGCTGAATTCCGTTGCGTTTCTCCAGCAATTCCCCATGCCCGGCCGCTTTCCTCCGCTGGCGTTCCGCGGCATACATTTTCACCGCCAACTATCGCTTGATAATGCCGTTTTAGAGGCCAAACGGTCATTTCTCCGCTCGCGTCGGGCACGCTGCCGATGCCTTTCTATTACTGGATGAAAGGTGCCCAATCGCAAGCTATGCACAAAGATTCCAAGCGGTCCGGAATGCTTGATTAATGGACTGTCAAATCAGCCACAGAAGGTCAATTCATTGATCAAGTTAACAGCCGGTCAGCCCACGCTTCCAGCGCCTGGTCTGTCCCCCGACTGCGTCTGGTCATGTGCCAGAAGGATCTGTCATGCGCTTACACCCACTCCTGCTGCTACCCCTGATTTTTACCCTACCGTGGATGGCTCAAGCCGAAACGGCCGAACAGGTGGCCATACGCGCGGATGAAAACCTGCGTAACTATGGCGACCTGCAAGTGAACCTGGAAATGGTGCTGATCAGCCCCAGCGGCGAAACCGCAAGCCGCGAGCTGCGGGTACGCAGCCGCGAGGCGGGCGACAGCACCGACCACACCCTGATGGTCTTCGAGGCCCCCAGGGATGTGGCGGGTTCGGGTTTGCTGTCGCACAACCGGGCGACCGGCGAAGACGAACAATGGCTCTACCTGCCCACCCTCAAACGCATCAAGCAGATCGGCGCGCGCAACAAGTCCGGTCCTTTCATGGGCTCCGAGTTCGCCTACGAAGACATAGTCACGCCGTTCTGGCAGAAATTCAGCTACCGCGACCTGACCGAGACGGCGCTGGACGACATGCCCGTCTACCGCCTGGAACGCATCCCCAAGGATGAATATTCGGGCTATACCCGCCAGCTCGTGTGGATCGACAAGGCGCAGCACCTGATCCGCCGTATCGACTATTACGACCGTCGCAACAACCTCCTCAAAACCTACACGGCCTCGGACTTCCAACAGTACCCGGGCGGGCACTGGCGGCCCGGGGAAATGCTGATGGTCAACCATCAGACCGACAAGCAGACGCGCCTGCTGTGGCGCGACTACCGCTTCGATACCGGTCTGACAGCCGCAGATTTCAGTCAGAACGCCCTGCTGCGAGTGCGCTGATGATGAGCAAAATCACGCGCCCCGCCCTATGGACCCTGGGCCTGGCGGCCAGCCTGCTCGCCTGCTCACCGGCCGATGCACTGCAGCAGCGCCACGAGCTCGGCCTGGAAACCTGGAACTTCGCCGAGCGGGGCGCACAGGGTCAGGCCCGGGCAAATGCGTCGGTGAGCCTGCGCAGCGAGTTCTGGCACGACCTGGACAACGGTCGCGATCGCCTCGTGCTGGTACCTTTCGTGCGCGGCGACCTGCGCGATGCCCGGCGCAGCCATTTCGACCTGCGCGAAGCCAGTTGGGACCACCGCGGCGATGGCTTCACCTTGCGCGCCGGCATCCATCAGGTGTTCTGGGGCGTGACCGAAGGCGTGCACCTGGTCGACATCGTCAACCAGACCGATCAGGTGGAAAGCCTGGACGGCGAGCAGAAGCTCGGCCAGCCGATGCTCAACCTGAGCATCGAGCGCGGTCAGCAGCTGTTCGACCTGTTTCTGCTCACCGGCGCCCGCGAACGACGCTTTCCCGGAGAGGATGGGCGTCTGCGCCTACCCCTGGCGGTGGACGAGGATCTGAGCAGCTACGAATCCTCCCGGGAGAACCGCCGCCTGGACCTGGCCGCGCGCTGGCAGCTCAACCTGCCGGCCCTGCGCCTGGGTCTGAGCGGCTTTTCCGGCACCGCCCGCGAGCCGGAGTTGCGCCCGGTCGTCGACCTCGCCCAGGTGCGCTTCAGCGACGGCCAAGCGGTCGGTTTCGCCCCCGGCTACCGGCCGGTGCTGGCGCCCCACTACCCGTTGATCGAGCAGCTCGGTATGGATCTGCAGGTGACCCAGGGCGACCTGCTGTGGAAGCTCGAAGCCATCCGGCGCAACGGCGGCCTGGAGAACTTCAATGCCGCCGACGCCGGCCTGGAATACACCCAGGTCGGCGCCTTCGGCACCCGCATGGATCTCGGCTGGTTGTTCGAATACCTCTACGACAGCCGCGACGAGCTCGCCACCACGCCCTTCGAGGACGACCTGCTGCTGGGTTGGCGTCTGGCCTTCAACGATGCGGCCAGCAGCACCTTGCTGGCCAGCTTGATCCTCGACCGCCAGACCAGAGAACGCCTGATCAGCCTCGAAGGCCAGCATCGGCTCAGCGACGACCTGCTGCTGGAGCTGGAATTGCGCGTCTTCGCCGGCGGCGCCGAACGGCCGCAGAGCGCCTTCGAGTTCGTTAGCGCGACTGACACTCGGCACAAGCTGCGGCCCTTATTACAGGACGATTTTCTGCGCCTGGAACTGAGCTGGTTTTTTTAAACGAAGTAATGACTGGGACAGCCGCTTCATGCGGCACTTCGCTACCGCCAGAGGCTTGATATGAAACGATTGCCTAACGCCGCCACCACAGAGCCCCTCGCAGAGAACTGGAGCGGCCGACTGGTCGCCCGCCTCTCCAGCGCCATAGTCGGCCACCCGCTAGTGTCCATTCTGCTCGGTCTGCTGCTCGTCGCTGCCTGCGTCGCCGGCATGGGCGGCTATACCTATTCGTTGGACCATCGGGTGTTTTTCAGCCCGGAAAATCCTCAATTGCAAGCCTTCGAAAAATTGCACGAGGACTATTCCAAGACCGATACGGTGATCATCGCCCTGGCGCCCGAGTCCGGCTCGGTGTTCGCCCCGGAATTTCTCACGGCCCTGCGTGAGCTGACCGAGCAGAGCTGGCAACTGCCCTATGTGCAACGCGTCGAATCGCTGACCAACTTCCAGCATGTGCAGGTCGACGGCGACAACATCGACACCGCCGACCTGGTGCCGAACCCCGCCGAACTGAATGCCGCGGACCTCGCCGAGATCCGCCGCACGGCCCTGGCCGAGCCGTTTCTGGTCAATGCCCTGGTCAACCCCGAAGGCACGGTCGCCGGCGTCAGGCTGACCTTGAACATGCCCGGTCTGAAGCAGGTCGAGGAAGTCCCGGAGGTGGTCTTCGCGATTCGCGAATTGGTCGGCGAGCTGCGCCGGGCGCACCCGCATATCGACACCCATCTGGCCGGCCAGACCATCGCCAACCAGGCCTTTCCGGAGGAGTCCCAAGCCGACTTCGTGCGCGTCTGGCCCTGGTTCATGTTGACCATGTTACTGGTGCTGGCGGTGCTGTTCCGCAGCGTCAAGGCCATGCTGGTGGTCGTCTTCGGCTGTCTTTTGGCGGTGTTCGCCGGCGCCGGCCTGGTAGGTTTCGTCAACCCGGTGATCAACGACGCGGTGGTGGTGGCGCCGATAATGATCCTGGCGCTGGCCTTCGCCGACGGCATCCACCTGGTGGTGACCTGGACCCAGGCCATGCATGCCGGCCAGGACAAGCGAACGGCCATGGTGCACAGCCTGCGCACCAATATGGGCGCCATGACCCTGACCACCCTGCTTACCGCCCTTGGCTTTCTAACCCTGCATTTCAACGACTCGCCGCCGTTCCGGGTCATGGGTTACATCGTCGCCGCCGGGGTGCTCATCGCCCTGCTGCTGACCCTGCTGCTCAGCGCCCCGCTGCTGGCCTGGCTACCGGGCCGGCCGCCGAAGCGCATCTGGCCCATGATGGCTGGCGACTCGGCGCAGATGGGCCGCCTGGCGGAGTTCGTCATCCGCCGACGTTACCCGATGTTGGCCGCATTGCTGCTGTTGGCCGCCGGGCTGATCGTCTGGGTGCCGAGCAATCGGATCAACGACGATATCGTCAAGTACTACACCCCCGACACGCAATTCCGTCAGGACATGGAGTTCGTCAACGACAACCTCACCGGTATCGGCGAAATCAACTATTCGCTGCCCGCCGGCGGCGCCGAACAGATCGTCGAGCCGGCTTATCTGCGGCGTCTCGATGCCTTCGCCCAGTGGCTCAAGACCCAGCCCAACGTCATTCAGGTGAACTCCCTGGTCGACGTGATCAAGCGGGTCAACCAGGTGATGCATGGCGACGATCCGGCCTATTACCGCATCCCCGACAGCCGCGAGGAAATCGCTCAATACCTGCTGCAGTACGAACTGTCCCTGCCCCTGGGCATGGACCTGAACTACCTGATCCGCTTCGACCGCTCGGAATCGCGCCTGCGGGTCGCGGTCGGCAGTTCCAGCGGCCAGGAGATCATCGCCTTGGATCGGGCCGCCCAAGCCTGGCAGCGCGATCACCTGCCGGCCGCGATGCAGACGCCTGGCGCCTCGCTGTCGCTGATGTTCGCGAACATCGGCGCGCGCTCGATCGGCGGTATGTTCTCCGGCATGCTCGGCTCGTTGGTCGGCGCCTCGCTGCTGGTGGCGCTGCTGTTCGGCGCCTGGCGCCATGGAGTTGCCTGTTTCGTCGGCAACCTGTTGCCGATCGGCATGGCCTTCGGCGCCTGGGGCCTGCTCAACGGCAATATCGATCTGGGCCTGACCCTGGTGCTGGGCATCGCCTTCAGCGTGGTGATCGACGACACCATCCACTTCATCAGCAAATACGAGCGTGCCAGGCGTAACGGTTTGAGTTGCGAAGACGCGGTGCGCAGCGCCTTTCGCACGGTCGGCTACGCCCTGATAACCACCAGCCTGGTGCTGGGCCTGGGCTTCGCCTGGCTGGCCAACTCGGCGATCCAGATCACGGTCAACACCGCCATCGTCACCTGCATGAGCATCGCCTTCGCCCTGATGATGGACCTGCTCCTGCTGCCCATCCTGTTTTTGCTGACCGACAAACGCGATATGGCTCACCTACCCATCAAGGATAGCGATGCGTTGGCACCGAATCTTGCCGGCACGGACGACGCCCCATCCGCATCCCGCCCCGTCGCGGAAGGAGCTCAGCATGGATAATCACAACGCCCAACTGGGTCCGGTCGAACAGGACCTGAACCAAGTCCGCCAACGGATCAGCCAAGCCCTGGGTCGCGACACCATCGCCGCCCTGCACCGATCGCGGCCCGGGCTGGATGCCCTGGCCGTGTTCGGCTCCATCGGCCTGTTCGGGCTGAACCTGCACCTGCTGGCCAGCCTGCCGTTCGGTCTGATCTGGGTTCTGTTCTTCGTGCTCCAGGGGTTCTTGTTGCAGTCGTTCGGCCTGGTCAGCCACGACCTGTTCGTCCACCGTCGGATCTGGGGGGAACGCGGTTCCTGGCTGGCCAGCCTGGTACTGACCCTACCGCGGCTGTCGCTGCCCACCGGTTACGAACAGGCGCACCTGGCCCATCACCGCTGGATAGGTACCGAGCAGGATACCGAGGCCTATAAGCAACAACTGGACAGCCGCGGCAAGCGTTGGCTGTTCGCCACCCTGCTCGGGGTCAAGCTGGCCCAGGCCGGCAAACTCAAGCAGGGCGAGTCGCTCAAGGGCTACCACGATGTCAGTGGCCAGGGTGCCCTGATCGAGCGCCGTGCGAGGATCGAGAAATGGTTGATGCGCACCGGCCTACTGGCCCTGCTGCCCCTGGCCTGGTTCTTCCCCGCCCACACCCTGCTCGGTTACCTGCTACCCACTCTCGTCATCGGCCCGGTCGCCAATAGCCTGCGGATCATCATCGAGCACGCCGAAGCCGACCCGGCCAACCCCTGGCACTGGTCCACCTGCTACCGCACCGGTCCGCTGACGCGCCTGCTGTTCTTCTGGGATTCGGGAGACTGCCATGTGGTCCATCACATCTTCCCGCGCCTGCCGTTCTACCACATGGGCCGTGCCGTCGAATTGATACGCCCGCTGTTGCTGGCCCATGGCGTGGTTGAACGCCGTTCCTACCTGGAGCTGCTCATGGGCTGGTTCGTTCAGGGCTATCCCCACCGCAGCCTTTGGCCCCAGAAGAACCGACAGGGTATTTCCTCGACATCCTCCGTTTCCTGACAGGGACTGCCATGAACACGCACACGTTAACCGCCACCTCCCCCTTTGCCAGCCGTTTCGGCGCCTGGCTCCGGGAGCGTTTTCCCTTCGCCAATGCATTGTTGTTCTTCATTCTCTATCTCGGCACCGCCGCCGTGGTGCGCGCCGGCCAGGTCGGCAGCATCGGCCTGAGCCTGCAGGACCTGATCGGCTGCCTGGTCACCTGGTCGTTTTTCCTGCTGCTGCGGGTTCTGGACGAACATAAGGACTACGCCCTGGATTGCCAAAACCACCCGCAGCGAGTGTTGCAGAGCGGCCTGATCGAGCTGCGTCATCTGAAGGTCGTCGGCCTGCTGGCGGTAATCGCCCAAGGGCTGTGGTCGTTGTGGCTGGACCGCACCTACGGTTCGCTGCCGGGGCCCGTGACCCTGGCCTGGGCGGTATTGATGCTCTGGACCGGGCTGATGGCCAAGGAGTTCTTCGTCCACGACTGGCTCAATCGGCACCTGACCTGGTACGCGCTGTCGCACATGCTGGTGATGCCTCTGGTGGTCTGGTGGCTGGCCAATCTGGCGCTGCCCGGCGCCGCCTTGACCCCGGCCTTGCTGAGCATGATGGGCCTGGCCTTCATCAGCGGTTTCTGCTTCGAAATCACCCGCAAGACCAAAGGCCCGGAGGAGGAACGCGAGAGCATCGATTCCTACTCGCGCATCTTCGGCACCCGCGGTTCGGCGGTGCTGGTGCTGGCGCTGGTCACGGCCATGGTCGCCAATCAGCTATGGCTGATCGACTTGCTGGTCGGTCGCCTGCCGATCTGGACGGTCCTTCTGTTGCTGATTTTCTACGGTCTGGCCGTGCATCGGTTGATCGCCTTTATCCGCGCGCCCTCGGCGGCCCTGCGCGGCAAGAACGAAGCATTCGTCGCCCTGGCCATGCTGGCCGGTTATGCCGCGTTGATCGCCGTTGCGGTGCTCGAACGCGGCCTGACTTTATCTTTAATCTGAGGAACAGAACATGCGACTAACAAGCCAAGAAGATGCGCAACGCGTGTCCTTCAGCGAGAACCTCCACGTCTGTCTGCCCCTGGTGGTGCAAACCTCGCTGAGTCTGCTGACGCCTCTGAAAGTATCCAAGGATCATCTCTGGGCACGGGTGTCGCCGGACAGTCAACTGCCCGCCCCGGGCAGCACCCTGAAGGATCTGCGGCTGCATGTCTCGGGTCGGGATTTCATGCTGCCCAATATGCGCCTGGAACATATCCTCGAGACCGCAGAGGGTCCGCACCTGCTGCTGTCCAGCGACGGCTGCGAGACCACCAGCCAGCGACTCTGGGAACTCAGCTACCTCATGCGCATGCAGCCCCATGGCGCCGAAGCGGTCTACGACGAGCTGACCCTGCCCAAGGTGCCGGCCCGCGGTCTGTACACCGAGCAGGCCCGTCAGGAGCGCCTGGCCTTCGCCCGCCAACAGACCGGCGCACAGCTGAACGAGGTCGCGCAAACCCGTCTCGATGCGCAAAAGCTGGTCAGCAATATCGAGGCCTTTATCGGCACGGTGGAAGTGCCCGTGGGCCTGGCCGGTCCGCTGCATATCAAGGGCGAGCATGCCAACGGCCTGTTCTATGCGCCGCTGGCCACCTCCGAAGGCGCCCTGTTGGCCTCGGCCACCCGCGGCGCCCTCGCCCTGTCGCGCTCTGGCGGGGTGACCACCTGGGTGATCGGCCAGCGCATGATGCGCGTGCCGTTGTTCGCTTTCGGCTGCATGCGGCAGGCGCTGTTTTTCGCCGAGTGGGTGCAGGAGCAGAGCCAGGAGCTGGCCCGTGAGGTGCGCAAGTTCTCCAACTTCGCCAAGCTGACGGAAGTCCAGGCCCAGGTCATCGGCCGCAACGTGCATGTGCATTTCATCTACGAAACCGGCGATGCGGCCGGGCAGAACATGACCACCTCCTGCACCTGGCAGGCCTGCCAATGGATCCTCGAACAGTTGCAACGCTTCGAGGACCTCGACGTGCTGGACTTCATGATCGAGGCCAACCTGTCCAACGACAAGAAGGTCACCTACCAGTCCTTCCTCAAGGGCCGTGGTATGCGGGTGATGGCCGAGGCGGTGCTGAGCGACGAGATTTGCCAGCGGGTGCTCAAGGTCAGCGCCAAGCAGCTGGTCACCGCCCATCGCAACTTCATCACCGGCTCCATCGCGGCCGGCATGATCGGTTTCAATATCAACGTCGCCAATGTGGTGGCCGCGATGTTCACCGCCCTCGGTCAGGACATCGCCTGCGTGCACGAGTCGGCCCTGGCTCAATTGCACCTGGAGCTCAACGACGAGGGCGATGTGTACTGCATCCTGACCATGCCCTCGCTGGTCATCGGCACCGTCGGCGGCGGAACCAATCTGCCGCAGCAGCGCGAATGCCTGGAACTGATCGGCTGCGCCGGCGCCGGCAAGGCGCGCAAGCTGGCCGAGGTGATCGTCGGCTACAGCCTGGCTCTGGACCTGTCGACCCTGGCGGCGATCGCCGCCGACCAGTTCGCCCGCGCCCATGAGCGCCTGGGCCGTAACCGCCCGGTCAATTACCTGAAGCTCGCCGACCTGGATACCCCGTTCTTCGTCAAGGCCCTGGCCGACAGCGGTCTATGCGATCTGCGGCCCTCTGCCGTGGAGCCCCTGCAGTTCGCTAGCCACGGTTCCAGCATCATCACCGAGCTGACCGCGCACAAGGTCAGCAAGTTGCTGGGGCACTTCCCTTTCGCCCTCAAGAGCGACGATGGCGATGTACGGGTCATGGTCAAGATCAAACCCCTGGATGGCGAAGTCATCATCATGCTCAACAGCATCGCCAACATGTGCGATACGCGCCTGGCCCAGGTATTCAACCAATACCGCGAACAGCTCGGCTTCAAGGGCTGCCATATCCGCGAGCTGGCGGTGATGAGCCAGCGCGACCCGCGCTTCACCCGCAACGCGCCCCGGGTCTATGGCGTGGTCGAGGACCACGGGCGCGAGGCCTATGTGATCATCGAGGAACTACTCGAAGGTCTGGAGCTGATGGACAGCGCCGACGATACCCGCGGCTGGGGCCCGGCGCATCTGGAGGCGGCGATCCGCGGCATCGCCGAGGTGCACAGCATCTGGTACGGCCGCGAGGAACAGCTCAAGCAACAACCTTGGCTGGTGGATTACCCCAGTGCCGCCGGCATGCTGGAAAAACGTCGCCTTTGGGAGTTGCTCGGCACCCATGCCTCGGAGGAATTCCCACTGTGGTTCGACGACGCGCACCTGCGCATGCTGCGCAGCTTCGTCAACAACATCGGCGACTGGTGGGCGGATATCGAGCGCATGCCGCGCACCCTGATCCACAACGACTTCAACCCGCGCAACATCGCCCTGCGCAATGGGCCCGAAGGCCTGCGCCTGTGCGCCTACGACTGGGAGCTGGCGACCCTGCACCTGCCCCAGCACGACTTGGCCGAACTGCTCGGCTTCACCCTGATCGCACCGGTGGATCCGGCCACGGTGCAGCACTACCTGGAATTGCACCGCCTGGAGTTGCAGCGGCATAGCGGCCGGGTCATCGACCCCGGGCAGTGGCGCTACGGTTACCAGCTGGCCCTGCGCGATCTGCTGATCAATCGCCTGCCGCTGTATCTGATGGCCCATACCTTCCGCCATTTCCCCTTTATGGAAAGGGTCTACAACAGCTTCCGTCATCTGCTGGAAATCGAAGGGGGGCACCCATGACCCGATATTTCCATAGCCAGGAACAGGCGCTGTTCCTGCCCCCCGAACAGCTCGGCGGCAAAGCCGCCAACCTCGCCCGTCTGAGTCGCGAGGGCCTGCCCGTGCCACGTTGGTGGGTGCTGAGCACAGACGCCTTTCAATTGCTGCTCGAACGCAATCGACTCAGCGACTCGATCGACAGGAGCCTGCGACGGGTCGACCATGACAACGCCGCCATCGAGGCCCTGGCCCGGCAGATCCAGCAGCAGGTGCTGGCCGCCAGCCTGCCGACCGAGTTGCACGAGCAATTGGCCGACGCCCTGGCCGATCAGGAGGACGAGTTGTTCGCCGTGCGCTCCTCGGTGCTGGGCGAAGACGCCCAGGGCGCCTCGTTCGCCGGGCAGATGGACAGCTACCTGTTCCAGCGCGGCCTCGCCGCCATCGAACAGAGCCTGCTGCGGGTCGCGGCTTCGGCCTTCAACGCCCGCGCCCTGCGCTACCGCCTGAGCAAGGGCATCGCCCTGAGCGATATCCGCGCCGCGGTGATCGTCCAGGAAATGGTCGAGGGCGAGGTATCCGGGGTGATGTTCACCGCCCACCCGATTACCGGCAGCCGCCGCCACGCGCTGATCTCGGCGGCCTGGGGGGTGGGCGAAGGCATAGTCGCCGGCATCTGCAACACCGACGAATACAGCGTCGGTCTGTTCGACGACGAAATCGAGGTGCAACTGGCGAACAAGGACATCGCCGTGCGCTTCGACCGCGTCGGCGGGCGCGGCACCCTGGAGAGCCCGGTGGACGAGGCGCAACGCCATGCCCGAACCCTCGCAGACCAGCAGGTGCTCGCGTTGCGCGATCAGGGCCGGCGTATCGCCAGCCTGCTGCGCTTTCCCCAGGATATCGAATGGACCTGGCGCGACGGGCGCTTCTATATCCTGCAAACCCGTCCGATCACCCGCCTGCCGGCACCCAGCCAGCCAGCCGGACAGCGCCTGGTGTTCGATAACTCGAATATCCAGGAGTCCTACTGCGGGGTGACCACGCCGCTGACCTTCT
>CBIHQF010000022.1:0-15500 GCA_966211665.1 uncultured Pseudomonas sp.
CGCGCGGAGGCCGACGACGCGCGTAAACTGCGCCTGCTTGCCGCTGCCAGCCACGACCTGCGCCAGCCGTTGAACGCCATGGGCCTGTACGCCCAGCATCTGCTCGAACAAAGCCGGGAGCCGGAGATCCGCCGGGTCAGTAGTCGCCTGGCCATTTCGGTCGAACAGCTCGGTCGCCTGTTGCAATCCCTGTTCGATTACACCCGCCTGACCCTGCCGGGCGGCGTGCAAGTCAAACCGGAAGTCTTCCCTTTGCGCCCGCTACTCGAACGGCTCAGTGCGGAGACCCGCGACGAGGCCAAGGGGCAGGGCGTCGAGCTGGAGCTGCACTGCGCCGATCTGTGGGTGCGCAGCGACCCCCTGTTGATCGAGCGGGTGTTGCGCAATCTGCTGACCAACGCCCTGCGCCACGCCCAGGCCTCTCTGGTCACCCTCAGCGCGCGGGTAGAGGCGGGTGGGGTGCTGCTGGACGTCGCCGACGACGGTTGTGGCCTGAGCATCGAGGAGCAAGGGCAGGTATTCGAAGAGTTCAACCAATTGGATAACCCGGGCCGTAACGCCGAACACGGTCTGGGCCTGGGCTTGGCCATCGTCAAGCAGCTCGCCGCGTTGTTGGAGCATCCCTTGAGCCTGCATTCCAGCCCGGGCGCCGGCGCTTGCTTCAGCCTGCGCTTGCCGCTGGCCGATGCCGGCGAGCACCAACCGCGCGGCCCGTTGGCGACGGCGTTGCAGGGGCGGATTCTATTGCTCGAAGACGACAACGCCAGCCGCGAGGCACTGGCCGGGCTATTGCGTCGCTGGGGCTGTCAGGTGTGGGCCTGCGCCGATCTCGAAGCGGCCCTGCAATGCCTGGCCGAAGCGGCGCCGCATTTGCTGATCAGCGATTACCGGCTGGCCGCCGCGGAGGATGGCTTGCGGGCGATAGAGCGCTTGCGCGAAGAAGCCGGGCAGATGTTGCCGGCGTTACTGGTCACCGCCGACATCAGCCCGCAGTTGCAGGAGCGCTTCACTTCCGCCCATATCAACTTGCTGGGTAAGCCCTTGCTGCCCGCCCGTCTGCGCCAGGCATTGGCGGTGCTGCTGCCGACCTCGGCCGAGGCGAGCCAGGCGCGAAGTAAATCGGGGGAGTCGAGTAGGTTGGGTTAGCGGCGATTGTTGCGGTTCAAGCAACGACATCGCCATCGACCGCCGCGTAACCCAACAAGGTCTCTATGCGGTGGATGGGTAAATCTCGTAGGGTGGATGACGCTTCACCCATCCACCAACTGCGGTGGTGGATGAAAAAGGTGTCGGCTACGCGCCCCGATCCACCCTACAGAGCTCCCGTAGCTCGGATGAAATCCGGGGGCGGATTAACGGCAAATACCGCTCCCGGATTGCATCCAGGCTACAAAAGCCTCGGGCTTCGTTTCTCGGCCTGCTAGAGCCAACCGCGTTGCCGCGCCGCACTGACGCAAGCGGTGCGGTTATGGGCGTCGAGTTCCTGGAACAGGGCCTTCAGGTGGGTTTTCACCGTGTCCTCGGACACCCCTAACTGGCGGCTGATGGCCTTGTTCGGCAAGCCGTTGGCCAGTAACAGGAGGATTTCCTGTTGCCGCGGGGTGAGCTGGGACTTTTCGCTGTGGGACGGTGGCGGCAGGGTCTCGCCGAGCAGCACCCGGGTAACGGCCTGGCGCAGCTCGTCGCTATTGGCGCTTTTCGGGATAAAGCCCAGGGCGCCGGCGGCGATTGCCGCTTGGGCATCGAGGTTGGAATCGCTGGCGCTGAGAATCGCCACCGGAGTCATCCGGCCCTGTTGCTGCCAGCGCTGCAACAGCTCGAGGCCGGGCACATCGGGTAGGCGCAAATCGAGCAGAACCAGGTCGAATTCATGTCGGTCGAGCCAGGCTTCGGCTTCGGCCGCGGTTTCCGCCGTGTGAATGAGCAGATCCGGGCATAACGGCGCCAGGGCCAGGCTGAGACCATCGAGGAATATTCGATGATCGTCCACCAGCAACAGGCAAAGCTGCGCTGGCAGGGCAGTACAGAGTGCAATCATGGTTGTCTCACGCAGCTTTTTATTGTGTTTTAGCGTCGCGGCGCGAGTGTAACGCAAATCGCTCAGGCAATTGGATGCCATAGGTCACGTGTGTGGTCAAAGCATGGCGGGGGCGGTGAGCGAAGACGGAACCGACGCCGCTTCTCCGGGAAATGCCAGCATTGGACAAGCCGACCGAGCGCAGAATTCAACCGCGCCCTGCATTGGTCAGGCGACTTGGCTGATATTGCCCACGCAGCGTTTCCAGGCTTCGGTAAAGTCGCGCAGACGGCCCCTTGGCTGAAACACCTGTTGCCATACGCGGGCCAAGCCGAGTAGGTCGTCGGCGGCCGGCAGTGGGCTGTTTTGCGCTTCGACCATCAGCCAGGCGATGGCCGTGGCGTAGCGCAGGTTGACGGTCAGCTCCAAGTGCGGCGCGGCGAGGAAGGCGTGTTGGCTGGCCAGGCCGCGTACCTGGCTGGCCAGTTCCGGATCGAGCGCCAGATGCCGGTCCCAGAGTTGTTGATGGCGCAGCGCGGCGATGCGGTAAAGGCCATAACCGCGGCTGTCGTCGAGGGCCGAGCCCAGATCGGATTGGCTGGCGGCCGCGCCCAGTAGCAGCGCTTCGGCGGAAGGTGAGTGGCGCCCCAGGTAGATCAAGGTGGGGCGGATAACGTGCTGTGACAAGTCGTAAGCTGCAATACCCATATGGCCCTCGCAAAAGGTAGGCGATGGGGCCGGGTGTTGGCAGCGTCTGACTCGTTTTGATAAAGCCCCACCGGAAGCGGAGGTTAGCCGCTTGTGTTCAAGTGTAGTGCGATATATAGGCTGTAAAAGACTGTTTTTTAACTGTTTTTAAACTGTTTTCAGCTTTCGGTTATTACCTATATTCCGCTTCGCAATTAGCCCGCTCAATCGCCGCAGGCCACGGGGCGAGCCGGATCGGTGATCCATTCGCTCCAGGAGCCGGCATACAGCGGCGCCAACGGATAGCCGGCCAGGCACAAAGCGAACAGGTTATGGCAGGCGGTCACCCCGGAACCGCAATAGGCCACCAACTCGCTGACCGGGCGCTGCTCCAGCTGCGTGGCGAAGCGCTGGCGTAGTTGCTCGGCGGGCAGGAAGCGCCCGTCGCCATCCAGGTTGTCGGTGAATACCGCGCAGCGGGCGCCGGGGATATGCCCGGCGACCGGGTCCAGGGGTTCCACCTCGCCGCGGAAACGCGGCAGGGCGCGGGCGTCGAGCAGGGTCAGTTGCGGGTCGTGCAGGCGTTGCTGCAGCTGTTCGGCGTCGATAACCAGGCTGGCGTCCGGAACGCCGGTGAAGTCGCCGGCAACTGCCTTCGCCGGGCTTTGGCTCAGTTCGCCCCCTGCTTCGCGCCAGGCCTTCAAGCCGCCATCGAGCAGGTAGACGCCGTCGCGCTTGCCCAGCCACGCCAGCAGCCACCAGGCGCGGGCGGCGAAGGCACCGGGACCGTCGTCGTACAGCACCACCTCGCTACGCTGATTCAGGCCCCAGTCGCGCAGGCGCTGCAGCAACTGGCTGGCGTCGGGCAGCGGATGGCGGCCGGTCACGCCCTTGTGGATCGGGCCGGACAGGTCGCGCTCCAGATCGGCGAACTGCGCGCCGGGGATATGGCCCTCGGCATAGCTGCGCTGGCCATAGGCCGGGTCGTCTAGGGCGAAGCGGCAATCGAGAATCAGCAGGTCGGGTTGGTGCAGACGCTGTTGCAACTGCGCGGCGGTGATCAGTTGGGCGAGGGGCATGGCGGTCGTCCTCCGGGTAAATAGGCTGCGGGCATCATAAACCCAGTGCATCGGCTATCGAGAGGCCTCAACAGCAAGTTTTTTTGCCAATTGGGCGCTGCAACTTCATTGATTTATGTGCATGCTGCCTGCCGTTTTTATCGACTCAGGCAGCAGCCACCCATGAAGCGCTTCGTATTGCTGGATACCGCCCCGATTCCCGACGGCTCGGGCGCCTTGTGCCTGTTCGAATATGGCGAGGACTTCGTGATCAAGATCGCCGGCGGCGATGGCGGCCAGTTGATGAACACCCGCATGCATGGCTCGGAAGATGCCCTGGCGGCGATTCCTTGCAAGAGAGTCGCCGGCCGCCCGGATTCGCGGGTATTGATCGGCGGCCTGGGCATGGGCTTCACCCTGGCCGCGGCGCTGCAGAACCTGGGCAAGACCGCCGAGGTGGAAGTCGCCGAACTGGTGCCCGGGGTGGTCGAGTGGAATCGTGGCCCGCTCGGAGCCAAGGCCGGTTATCCAATTCTTGATCCGCGCACACGGGTGATTCAGGACGATGTCGCCAACTGCCTGAAAAACGCCGAGCAGCGCTACGACGCAATCATGCTCGACGTCGACAACGGCCCCGAAGGACTGACCCAGAAGCGTAATTCCTGGCTGTATTCCGCCCAGGGGCTGCAGCGCTGCCATCAGGCTTTACGGGCAAAAGGCGTGCTGGCGGTGTGGTCGGCCAGCGCCGATCGGCAGTTTTCCGAGAAAATCCGCAAGGCCGGCTTCAAGGTCGAGGAAGTGCAGGTCTATGCCCACGGCAACAAGGGCACCCGGCATACCATCTGGATCGCCGAGAAGCTCAAGTGACCCTCCATGCATGAGCCGCTACAGAGATTTATGGATTGTTGCGAAGCGGTGCTGCGCGGCGATGCGCAGGTGCTCGAACAACTGCGCGCCCAGGGTTTTAGCTGCGAGCCTGGCCATTGGACGTTCGGCCTGCCCGAACTGCACCGCTATCTGAACGCGGGGCAGGGCGAGGATTATCGGCACTGGCTGAAGCAACTGTACGCCAGCGATATCAATACGCGCCTGCGTGAGCTGGGCGCCGAGATCGCCATAGTCGACAACCGCGGTAAGGTCGATGCAAGCCTGTATGACTTGCGTCCTTTGCCGACCGGGGAACATCGTCGGGTTACGCTGCGCTAACCCGACCTTCGGGTGTGCAACGCATATGTACGAAAAACCACTCCACCTGCGATCGGTAGGTTGGGTTAGCGGCGATTATCGCGGCTTGAGCAGCGGCATCGCAGTCGGTCGCCGCGTAACCCAACAAGGTCGCTATGCGGTGTCGTTGGTGACAGCTTCGTAGCCCACAGCCTCACCAGCAATCGCGGCTAAAGCCCCTCCCAGCAAATGCGCGCGCAGTCCGTAGGTTGGGTCGGGGCGCGCAGTCTGAGGAGCGCAGCAACGAAGCCCAACGCGGTATCCCGGGTTTCTGCGTTTGTCGGCGCGAACCTTGTTGGGCTTCGCGGAGCTCAGCCCAACCTACTGAGCACAATCTGTAGCCCGGATGAAATCCGGGGAAGTCTGACGGCTCACACCGCTCCCGGATTGCATCCGGGCTACAAAAGCGACTCAGCTCACCCGCTGTGCGCGGTTGAACAGCCAGGCGCTGATCAGGCCGAGTGCGACCCAGAACAATGCGTTGGCCAGCAACGAGGCGTAGATGAAATGCTGGCTCAGGGCCGCGGGGGCCAGGCTTTCGTGCACCTTGGGCTGCGGTGCGCCGATCAGGTACGGCAGAGGCAGCAACAGCAGGCCGAGGATGCGCAGCCACCATTGTCCGCCGAACGCCAGCAGCGCCAAGCCTGCAGCGGTGCTGGCTGTCGTGCCGACCCACCAGTACTGGCGCAGCGTCAGATCGGCCGCGGCGGTGCCCGGCAGTTCCGGCGGCAGGCCGATAGCCGGCGCCAGGCTGAAGGTGGCGAAGCCGGCCAATCCCCACAGCAGCCCCTGCCAGGTCCGGCCCGGCGCGCGCAGACTGTAGAGGCCGGCGAGCATCAGGGCGAAGCCGACCGCCACCACCAGATTGCTCAGCCCGGTGAACAGCGTGCGCTGCGCGCCATCCTGCGGCGCCCAGGTGTCCTCGTCATGCTGGTGCTCATGCGCCGCCGCGCCGGTGGCATGGCTATGTTCGGCTACCGGTTCGGCGCTTTCGTAGGTTTCCGCCTCGAGGATCAACGGGGTGACCCACAGGCTTTGCAGCAGGGTCAGCAGCAGAGCGGCCAACAGCCCCGCAAAGCCCGCGGTCTGGGCGATTCGTTTGAGCATGTCGAAAAAGCCTCAGTGGCAGGGGAAGGCGGCGCTGTGGCGGGCGTCGTGGGCGGCGTTATGAACGATTTCCATCGGTGCGAAACCGGCGCAAAAGATCAGTGCGGCGCCGAGCAGGCAGCTGCCGAAGGCAAGGGTCAGGCGTTGAGATAAGGGCAGGGTGAGCGCGGGGCTGGCGGACAGCGTGCGGGTTGACATGTGAGAACCTTCCAGGGAGTCGAAAAACGGCCACGCGAGGAAGGGAAGCAGCACAAAAGCGGGTCAAGCGCGGACAGCCGAACCAACCCGATTTCGGCGCGCCCCGCCCACCGCGGGTTGCCAAACAGGTTCCAGGCCGGTCTCCGGGCTTGCGACTACTGTCGGTCGACAGTCAGCAGACCGTTGAAAAACGCAGGTGGCTTTTCAACACGCTGTCAGCAGGTCGGCCTTCCCAAGCTTGAGGGCTCAGTGGCGATAACGACCCAAGTACGCTTACCGTTGCGGGGGCAGCGCCGGACTCGTTCGACCTTGCGGATCGAACCCACCGGCTTCCCGTTTCACCTCGCACACGCTGGTGCGAGACACCTGAAACAGGCCGTTAGCTGACCATGAAGCGCTATCTCCGTCAACCGCGGCGAATTGCCGGAAGGTGCCGACTGCGCTACCCTGCCGGCCAACGAACAGGTGCCCCGTGCGCAATCGCGCTACGGGCTGAAACGGGAAGTCCGGTGACTTCTGGGAAAGCCCCCAGAACATTCCGGCGCAGCCCCCGCTGCTGTATACCTGACGAAGCCGCTGTCAGGCTGTTGAAAAACTACCTGCGTGGCCGATGCGTCGTTAAAAACAGGCTCACAGCCGAAGGCTGAACGTGCTTTAGCACGGCCCCGAAGGGGTGAGCGAAGCGAATCAAATGCTCATGTACAGCTCGTACACTCGAGTGCGAGCCCAGTCCGCTTTTTCGCCTGTTTTTGCCTAGCCTCGGCTGCCTCGCCTACGTTTTTCAACGGCCTGCCACATGCCACTGGGCCAACCGCCCGGGAAGGCGCGGACTTCGGATGAAGGTGAGCCAGAAGACCGGCCTGATCGAAACAAGGTGCGTACCCCGGGGTGTGGGTGGTTGCCGGTGCTGTTGCATGCCCGCGATTCGGGCAGTTTCCCTCAGTAGTCGTCATCAGGGTTCGAGGTCTGTCGCCTCGCGTCCGCTCCCCGTGGTTGCACTAAAACGTCGCGCTTGCGCGAGGAATCTGCCATGGCCGTGTTCGGCCCGGGCTGGAGTGTGACTCATGATCGATGATGAGAAAAAACAGCGCCATGCCGAGCGCATGCAACGCAAGAAAGCCGTGGTCGATGCGGGTATCGAAAGGGCCCAGGAAGAGCGCGGCATAGTGGTGCTGATCACCGGCAACGGCAAAGGCAAGACCACCTCGGCCTTCGGCACCCTGTACCGCGCCCTGGGTTACGGCCATCAGGTCGGTGTGGTGCAATTCATCAAGGGCACCCAGGCCTCCGGAGAAGTCACCTACCTGCGGCAGAATGCCGTACAAGTCGCCTACCACGCTATGGCCACCGGTTTTACCTGGGACACCCAGAACTGGGATGCAGACAAGGCCGCCGCGGACGAGGCCTGGGTGCATGCCGCGCGCATGCTCGCGGACCCCGGCCTGAACCTGGTACTGCTCGACGAGCTGACCTACATGCTCAAGTACAAGTATCTGGACGCGGACATGGTGATCGAGGCGATCCGCGCCCGCCCGGCCGGCCAGAGCGTGATAATCACCGGTCGTGCGGCCAAGCCCGAGCTGATCGAGCTGGCCGATACGGTCAGCGAAATCCGCGACGTCAAACATGCCTACAACGCCGGCGTAAAAGCCCAGGCCGGTATCGACTTCTGATGCTGCGCACCTGCGCTCTAGCGCTGTTGACGCTGTGCGCCCCGCTGGTCGGGGCCGCGGCGTTGCCGACGGTGGTCTCGACCAATCTCTGCGCCGATATGCTGGCGCTGAGCCTGGCCGCGCCCGCGCAGTTGCTCTCGGTGTCGCGCAAGAGCCAGGACCCGCGGCAGTCGTCGATGGCCGAACTGGCCCGGGAGTTCCCGGCGAACGACGCCACGGCGGAAGAAATCATCGCCCTGCATCCGGATATCGTCCTCGCCTCGCGGCGCTGGCAGGCGCATAACCAGGCCGAGCTGCTCAGTCGCCACGGCATCGAGACAGTGGTGGTGCCTTACCCGACCACCTGGCAGCAGATATTCGACAGCACCGCCTGGGTCGCCGGGCAGATCGGTCGCGCGGCCGCGGGCAGTGCACTGGTCGCCGAGGTGCAGGCGCGCCTGACGCGTTTGCAGCAGCGCCAACGGCCGCTCAGCGCCCTCTACCTGCGCGCCAACGGTGGCAGCGCCGGGGCCAATACCTATGTCGATACGGTGTTCCAGGCGGTCGGCTTGCGCAATCACCTGGCCAGTCTCGGCCGCTCCGGCTGGAGCCGCTACGCCCTCGAAGACCTGGTCGCCAGCCCGCCGGATCTGTTCGTCGTCGCCGATATGCAGATCGACAACGGTTACGCCAAATCCACCTATTCGCGCCATCAACGTCTGCAACAACTGATGGCCACGCGCCCGGTCCTCAGCATCAGCGGCAACCACTGGGGCTGCAGCGACTGGCAGCTGATCCACGCCGCCGAAGAGCTGGCCGCGCAGCTGGATACCCTGAGCCTGGCCGGTGGGGCGCAGCAATGAATCGACTCGCCCCGAGCCTGCTCAATCTACTCCTGGCGACGGCCTTGCTGACGCTGTTGCTGCTGTCGCTAAGCATCGGCTCGGTGCCGCTGGCCCTCGGTGATATCGGCCGCGCGCTGCTGTCCCCGGCGGCGACCGGCACGGACCTGGCCGATGTGCGGGTGCAGCAACAGGTCATCGTCAACGAGATCCGTTTGCCGCGGGTGCTGCTGGCGATACTCGTCGGCATGTCGCTCGGCGCAGCCGGTGCGGCGCTGCAAGGCTTGTTGCGCAACCCGCTGGCCGAACCGGGGCTGCTCGGGGTCAGCTCCAGCGCCAGCCTGGGCGCGGTGCTCTGCCTGTATTACGGTCTCAGCAGTCTCAGTGCCTGGCTGGTGCCATTGTCGGCGATGGGCTGCGCGGCCCTGACCACCCTGGTGCTCTACGCCATCGCCCGGCGCAGCGCGAGCAACCTGACCTTGATTCTTTCGGGCGTGGCCCTGTCGTCGCTGACCGCGGCGCTGACCTCGCTGGCGATCAACCTGGCGCCCAATCCCACCGACGTGCAGGACATCGTGTTGTGGTTGATGGGCTCGCTAAGCGACCGCAGCTTCGCCGATATCCGCCTGTGCCTGCCGTTTATCGCCGCCGGCCTGTTGCTGCTATTCGCCTGTGGCCCGCAACTCGATGCCCTGACCCTCGGCGAAGACGAAGCCAGCAGCCTGGGCGTCAACCTGCCGCGGCTGCGCGTGCAGATCATCGTTGGCACCGCGCTGTGCGTCGGCGCCAGCGTGGCGGTGACCGGCGCCATCGGTTTTATCGGCCTGGTGGTGCCGCACCTGCTGCGCAAATGGGTCGCCTACCATCCTTCGCGTCTGCTGCTGAGCAGCGCATTGGGCGGCGCGGTGTTGCTGCTGGCGGCGGATATTCTGCTGCGCCTGGTCAGCGGCGAGCAGGAACTGATGCTCGGCGTGGTCACAGCGATGATAGGCGCGCCGTTCTTTCTGCTGCTGGTGCTGCGTCAGCGGCTGGGGACGCCATGCTGAGTTTGGAACAAGTCTGCGTCGAGATCGACGGCCGGTGCCTGGTCGACCGGGTGTCACTAGACCTGCGTCCCGGCGAACTGCTTGGCCTGATCGGCCCCAACGGGGCCGGCAAGAGCAGCCTGCTCAAGGCCCTGGCCCATCTGCTGCCGTACCAGGGCGAGATCCGCCTGGATGGCGAGCTGCTGAGCAGCCTGTCGCCGCGTCAGCGCGCCCTGCGTTGCGCTTACCTGGGCCAGGGCGACCAGAGCAGTTGGCCGCTGCGCCTGCGCGACTATGTCGCCCTCGGCCGCCTGCCGCACCGGGGTAACTGGGGTCTGTCGCAGCGATTGCGGCTCGATGACGAGGCGGCCATTGATCAGGCGCTGGAGCAGATGCGTCTGGGCGAACTGGCGCAGCGGCGTTTCGATCAATTGTCCGGCGGCGAACGTGCCCGCGCGCGCCTGGCCCGCGCCCTGGCGGTCGGCAGCCCGCTGTTGCTGGCGGACGAGCCGGTGGCGGCGCTCGACCCCTTCCACCAGTTGAACGTGATGCAGCTGCTGCGCGACCAGTGCGCCCAGGGCAGGGCCGCGCTGGTGGTGCTGCACGACCTGACCCTGGCCAGCCGCTTCTGCGACCGCATCCTGCTGCTCGACCAGGGCCGGATGGTCGATTGCGGCACCACCCGCCAGGTGCTGACGCCGAAGAACCTGCAGCAGGTCTATCAGGTCCAGGCGATGCTCGGCGAGCACCAGGAGCAGCGTTTTGTCCTGCCCTGGTCCTGCCGCCCGCAAACTCCGAAATCTCAGGAACAACTATGACCACCACGCTGCTGCTCTGCGAAACCTGCGGCTCCGACGCCGCTACGCCCAGCGCCGCGCGCAAGGGCGAGCTGTTCGCCGCCGAAGTCGAAGGGCTGTTGCAGGAGCAACTCGCCGCCGGCGCGCCGCCCCTGACGATCAAACGCACGCGCTGCCTGATGGCCTGCCAACGGCATTGCACCGCGCTGCTGCAAGCCCCCGGCAAGATAGCCTATGTGCTCGGCGACTTTCTGCCGGAGCGCGAAGCGGCCGAGGCACTGCTCGACTACAGCCGCAAATACCAGCAGTCGGACAGCGGCCAGGTGCCGTTTCGTACTTGGCCGGCAGGTATCAAAGGCAAATTTATCGCCCGTATCCCGCCGCTCGCCTGAGTTCGGCGCGGCTTCCCCATTTACCAATTGGAGCATTTCCACATGTCGGCCAAGATCCCCGTCACTATCGTCACCGGCTTTCTCGGCAGCGGTAAGACCACGCTGCTGCGGCATATTCTCGAGAACGCCAATGGCCGGCGCATCGCGGTGATCGTCAACGAATTCGGCGAGCTGGGTATCGACGGCGAGATCCTCCGTGGTTGCGGCATCGGCTGCGACGAGGACGGCCAGGAGGCGGCCGGCCAGCTCTATGAACTGTCCAACGGCTGCCTGTGCTGCACCGTGCAGGAGGAGTTCTACCCAGTGATGCGCGAGCTGATCGAACGCCGCGGCGAGCTCGACCATATCCTTATCGAAACCTCCGGCCTGGCGCTGCCCAAGCCGTTGGTGCAGGCCTTCAACTGGCCGGAAATCAAGAACGCCTGCACCGTCGATGCGGTGGTGACTCTGGTCGACGTGCCGGCGACCGCCGCCGGCTTGTTCGCCGCCAACCCCCAGGCGGTCGACGAGCAGCGCCGTGCCGACCCGAATCTGGACCACGAATCGCCGCTGCACGAGCTGTTCGAGGACCAGTTGCTGGCCGCCGACCTGGTGGTGCTGAGCAAGACCGACCTGGTCGATGCCGCCGCGGTCGAGCGGGTTATCGCCCTGGTGCGCGAGGAGCTGCCGGCCCAGGTCAAGGTGATCGCCAGCGACCGCGGCTGCCTCGATCTCGACCTGATTCTCGGCCTGTCCCGCGCCTCGGAGGAGAGCATCCACCTGCGCGAAAGCCATCACGACCATGGCGACGACGAGGAACACGAGCACGACCATGACCAGTTCGATTCGGTGGTGGTCAAGCTGCCGTTGGTCGATCGCGAGCGTTTACTGGCCTGCCTGCAAGAGCTGGTCGAGCAGCATAGAATCTTCCGCATCAAAGGCTTCGTCGCCCTGGCGGACAAACCGATGCGCCTGGTGGTGCATGGCGTCGGTCAGCGTTTCGACAGTTACTTCGACCGCCGCTGGCAGGCCGGGGAAACGCCGAGCACCCATCTGGTGTTGATCGGCCAGGAACTGGATGCCGAAGCGCTGACCCGTGCCCTGCAAACCGCCGTGATCGAGGCCTGATCGATGCACATGTTGTCGGCGCTGCCCGGTGGTTATATCGACGAGAGCGGGGCGACCATTACCGTGGTCGAACAGGACCCGGCGGATATCGTCATCCTCAGCGCCGCCGACACCACCCTGGCGTTGCTGGCCGCCGCCCACCCGCAGGCGCAGCCCGGCAATGCGGCGCTGGCCTATCCGTCGGTGCGCCTGACCAACCTGCTGCACCTGCGGCAGAACGCGTCCATCGATCTGTATCTGGATCAGGTGCTGCAGCACGCCAAAGTCGTGGTCATCGACCACCTGGGCGGCGAGAGCTATTGGCCCTACGGCACCGAGCAGGTGGTCGCACTGTGCCAGCGCAAAGGCATCGCCCTGGCGATGTTCTCCGGCGATATGCAGGAGGACCCAAACCTGACCAGCCAGAGCACGGTGGACGCGGACTGCTGCCATACGCTTTGGCGCTACCTGAGCGAGGGCGGCGCGGTCAAAGCCGGCGAGCTGTACCGCTTTCTCGGCGCGCGCTTTTTCGACTTGCCGATGCAGGCGCGGCCGCCGCGACCCTTGCCGCCGGTGGCGGTGTTTCATCCGCGGCAGACCGATGCCTCGGTCGACGCCTGGCGCGCGCAATGGATTGCTGGCGCGCCCTGCGTGCTGGTGCTGTTCTACCGGGCGCATTTGCAGGCGGGCAATACCCAGGTATTTGCCGAGCTGTGTGCGGGTTTGCTGGCCGAGGGCCTCAATCCGCTGCCGCTCGCGCTGCTCTCGCTAAAGGACGGCCTGTGTCTGCAAACCCTGCGCGAGCTGTGCGCCGAGCATCAGGTGGCGTTGATCCTCAACACCACGGCGTTTTCCCAGTCGGCGATGGACGATCCCGGCGATCACGCCCTGGCCGGCGATATCCCGGTGCTGCAACTGATCCTCTCCGGCGGTAATGAGCAGAGTTGGCGCGCCGATCCCCAGGGCCTGCAACCGCGGGATATGGCCATGCACGTGGCCTTGCCGGAAGT
Organism: uncultured Pseudomonas sp.; assembly: GCA_966211665.1. Lineage (GTDB taxonomy): Bacteria > Pseudomonadota > Gammaproteobacteria > Pseudomonadales > Pseudomonadaceae > Aquipseudomonas. The sequence continues at coordinate 13,096 of CBIHQF010000022.1, forward strand.
GGACGGGCGCATTATCAGCCGCGCGATCAGCTTCAAAGGCCTCGGCCAGCGCTGCGAATTGACCCAGAGCGATGTGGTGCAGTACCTGGCGCTGGGCGACCGCATCGCCTTTGTCAGCCAGCTGGCGCGGCGCTGGTGCCGGCTGCGCAGCCTGGCCAACCCGGACAAGCGCCTAGCCCTGGTGCTGGCCAACTACCCGACCCGCGAAGGCCGCCTGGGCAATGGCGTCGGCCTGGATACACCAGCCTCGGTGATCGAAATCCTCCGCCGCCTGCAACAGCAGGGCTACGCCGTCGACGAGATTCCCGCCGATGGCGATGCGCTGATGCACCTGCTCAAGCAGGGCGTGACCAACGATCCCGAACAATGGGCGCTGCGCCCGGCGCGGCAAAGCCTGGCGCTGGCCGATTACCTGGCGTTTTTCGCCGCGCTACCCCAGGCCAACCGCGAGGCCATCACCGAACGCTGGGGCGCGCCGGAGCAGGACCCGATGCTGCGCCAGGGCCGTTTTATGATCGCCGGCGTGCGACTTGGTCAGGTGTTCGTCGGTATCCAGCCGGCGCGCGGCTACCAGCTCGACCAGAAAGCCAACTACCACGACCCGGATCTGGTGCCGCCGCATTTCTACCTGGCTTTCTACCTGTGGCTGCGGCAGAGCTGGGCCAGCGACGCCATCGTTCACGTCGGCAAGCACGGCAATCTGGAATGGCTGCCGGGCAAGAGCGTCGCGCTTAGCGAGCAATGCTGGCCGGAACTGATCTTCGGTCCGATGCCCCATCTGTATCCCTTTATCGTCAACGACCCGGGCGAGGGCACCCAGGCCAAGCGCCGCGCCCAGGCGGTGATCATCGACCACCTGATGCCGCCGCTGACCCGCGCCGAAAGCTACGGGCCGACCCGCGATCTGGAACGCCTGGTCGACGAATTTTACGAGGCGCTGAGCCTCGATCCGCGCCGCGCCGCCTTGCTGCGCAAGCAGATACTCGCGCTGATCGTGCAGCACAACCTGCACGCCGACCTGGGCCTGGACGCCCCCGCCGACGAGGAGCAGGAGCAACTGCTGCTTAACCGCACGGATAGTTATCTGTGTGAACTTAAGGAAAGCCAGATCCGCGACGGCCTGCACGTCTTCGGTCTGTCGCCGCAGGGCCGCTTGCAACGCGATACCCTGCTGGCCCTGGCCCGCCACGGTGTCGGCGATGGCCTGGGCAGCAATGCCAGCCTGGTGCGCGCGCTGGCTGAGGATCTGCTGGCGGATGACAGCTTCGATCCGCTGGACGCCGATTGGGCGCAGCCCTGGTCGGGAGCACGGCCCGAAGCGCTGGCATCGGTCAGCGATAGACCCTGGCGCACCCTTGGCGACTGCCGCGAGCGTATCGAACTGCTGGCCTTGCAGCTGCTGGAGCAGGGCATGATGGATGCCGATTGGCCGCGCACGCGCCAGGTGATGCAACGGGTCGAAGGCGACCTGCGCCCGCGGCTGATCGCCTGCGGCGAGCAGGAGCTGTACCAGCTGTGTCGCGGCCTGGCCGGGCGTTTCGTGCCGCCGGGGCCGAGTGGCGCGCCCTCGCGTGGGCGGCCGGATGTGCTGCCGACCGGGCGCAACTTTTTCTCGGTGGACACGCGGATGATCCCCACGCCGACCGCCTGGGCCCTGGGGCAGAAATCCGCGGCGCTGCTGGTCGAGCGTTTCGTTCAGGACCACGGCGACTACCCGCGCAGCATCGGCCTGTCGGTATGGGGCACGGCGACCATGCGCACCGGCGGCGACGATATCGCCCAGGCCTTCGCTTTGCTCGGGGTGCGGCCGAAGTGGGCCGACGGCAGCCATAGGGTCAGCGATTTCGAGGTGCTGCCGGCCAAGCGCCTGGACCGCCCGCGGGTCGACGTGACCCTGCGCGTTTCGGGCTTCTTTCGCGACGCCTTCGCCAATGTCATGCAGATGTTCGACGCCGCGGTGCAGCGGGTCGCCGAGCTGGACGAGCCGGAAGAAGTCAACCCGATCCGCGCGCGCATTTTGCGTGAGAGCGTCGAACTGCAAGCCCAGGGCCTGGATGCCCAGAGCGCTCGCCAGCAGGCCGGCTTCCGCGTCTTTGGTGCCAAGCCCGGTGCTTACGGAGCCGGCTTGCAGGGCCTGATCGATTCCCGCGACTGGCAGGACGACAGCGACCTGGCCCGCGCTTATCTGAACTGGGGCGGCTACGCCTACGGGCAGAAGGTCTACGGCGAGGACCGTCGCGATACCTTCGCCCAGCGCCTGACCCAGATCCAGGCGGTGGTGCAGAACCAGGACAATCGCGAACACGACCTGCTCGACTCCGACGACTACTACCAGTTCCAGGGCGGCATGGCCGCCGCGGTGCGCCATTACAGCGGCCAGCAGCCGAGCCTGCTGTTCGGCGACC
>CBIHQF010000023.1:0-15393 GCA_966211665.1 uncultured Pseudomonas sp.
GCCATCGAACCCTACCATCCCGGCGTATTTGACCTGACCCACAAGTTGACCGTGGAAAAGCACGGCCACACGGCGTTGATCACCATCAACCAGCCGCCGGCCAACACCTGGGACCACGACTCGCTGATCGGCCTCAAGCAGTTGCTCGAACACCTCAACCGCGACGACGACATCTATGCCCTGGTGATTACCGGCCAGGGCGGCAAGTTCTTCAGCGCCGGCGCCGACCTCAAGCTGTTCGCCGATGGCGACAAGGCCCGCGCCCGCGATATGGCGCGGCGTTTCGGCGAGGCCTTCGAGGCGCTACGGGATTTTCGCGGGGTGTCGATTGCCGCGATCAACGGCTACGCCATGGGTGGCGGTCTGGAATGCGCGCTGGCTTGCGATATCCGCATTGCCGAGCGCCATGCGCAAATGGCTCTACCGGAAGCCACCGTGGGCCTGCTGCCCTGTGCTGGCGGCACGCAGAACCTGGCCTGGCTGGTCGGCGAAGGTTGGGCCAAACGCATGATCCTGTGCGGCGAGCGCCTGGACGCGGAAACCGCGCTACGCATCGGCCTGGTCGAGCAAGTGGTGGACAGCGGCGAAGCCCGTGGCCACGCCCTGCTGCTGGCGGCCAAGGTGGCGCGGCAAAGCCCTGTGGCGGTACGCACCATCAAACCGCTGATCCAGGGCGCCCGCGAACGCAGCCCGAACACCTGGCTGAGCGAGGAGCGCGAGCGCTTCGTCGACCTGTTCGACGCCGCGGACACCCGCGAAGGGGTCAACGCCTTTCTGGAAAAGCGCGAACCGCAGTGGCGCAATAAATAGTCCTATTCCCGTAGGGTGCGCCGTGCGCACCAGGAACTTTGACGATGAACGTGATTTTCGAAGAACGTCCCAGCCTGCATGGCCTGCGCATCGGCGTCGCCAGCCTGGATGCCGAGAAGAGCCTGAATGCCCTGTCGCTGCCGATGATCGAGGCACTGGACGCCAAACTCAAAGCCTGGGTGGACGATCCCGCCATCGCCTGCGTGCTGCTGCGCGGCAACGGGCCCAAGGCCTTCTGCGCCGGCGGCGACGTGGTGCGGCTGGCTCAGCAATGCCGCGAACACCCGGGCGAAGTGCCGCCCCTGGCACGGCGTTTCTTCGCCGACGAATACCGCCTCGACCATCGCATCCATACTTACCCGAAACCGCTGATCTGCTGGGCCCACGGCCATGTGTTGGGCGGAGGCATGGGCCTGATGCAGGGCGCGGGCGTGCGCATCGTCACCCCGAGCAGCCGTCTGGGCATGCCGGAAATCAATATCGGCCTGTACCCGGATGTCGGCGGCAGCTGGTTCCTCGCACGCCTGCCGGGCAAGCTCGGGCTGTTTCTCGGCCTGACCGCCAGCAGCATCAATGCCCGCGATGCACTGGACCTGGACCTGGCCGACCGTTTCCTGCGCGACGAGCAACAGGACGACCTGCTCGAAGGCCTGATCCAGCTGAACTGGTCGGCTCAGCCGCAATTGCAACTGCACAGCCTGCTCAAGGCCCTGGAGCACGAAGCCCGCGCCCAGCTGCCGGAAGCCCAGTGGCTGCCGCGACGCGCACGCATCGACGAAATACTCGACCAAGCCGACCTGCCCCATGCCTGGCGCGCCCTGACGGCGCTGCATAACGACGGCGACATGCTCATGGCCCGCGCCGCCAAGACCCTCGGCGGCGGCTGCCCGTTGAGCGCGCATCTGGTCTGGGAGCAGATCGAGCGGGCGAAACATCTGTCCCTGGCCCAGGTGTTCCAGATGGAATACGCGATCAGCCTGAACTGCTGCCGCCACCCGGAACTGCCCGAAGGGGTGCGCGCGCGGCTGATCGACAAGGATCAGCAACCGCATTGGCATTGGCCGGATGTGGCGGCGATTCCACCCGAGGTCATCGAAGCGCACTTCGCCGCCGTGTGGGAGAGCGAGCATCCACTGGCAGACTTATAAGACAGATTCGTAGGCTGGGCTAGCGGCGCCTCCAATACGCTTGGCAACAACGCCCTGTTCGAGCGCCGTGTAACCCAGCGCGCAGTGGCAACAACGAGAATCCATGGCGGGTTACGCCGCGCCCTGAGATTGCGATACGCATAGCTGTCCGCATACGCGCGTCTAACCCACGCCTGCACGGCACCATGAGGAGAACACACATGACCACAATCGCCTTTATCGGCCTCGGCCATATGGGCCTGCCCATGGCCCGCAACCTGCTCAAAGCGCAGTTCAACCTACGGGTATTCGACCTGGTGCAGGCCGCGGCCGACGAACTGGCCGCGGAAGGCGCCCAGGCCGCCGGCAGCGCGCTGGATGCCGTGCAAGGCGCCGAGGTGGTGGTGAGCATGCTGCCCGCCAGCCGCCATGTCGAAGGTCTGTACCTGGGCGAGAACGGCCTGCTGGCCGCGCTCGAGCCCGGCAGCCTGGTCCTGGAATGCTCGACCATAGCCCCGGAGTCCGCGCGCAAGGTGCACCAGGCGGCGGCCGCGCGCGGTATCGAGTTGCTCGACGCGCCGGTATCCGGCGGCACCGCCGGCGCGGCGGCCGGCACCCTGACCTTTATGATCGGCGGCGCGGCGAGCACATTGGAAAAAGCCCGGTCGATCTTCGAAGCCATGGGCAAGAACATCTTCCACGCCGGCCCCGACGGCGCCGGCCAGGTGGCCAAGGTGTGCAACAACCAGGTGCTCGCGGTGCAGATGATCGCCACCGCCGAAGCCATGGCCATGGGCGTGGCCAATGGGTTGGAACCGGCGGTGCTGGCCGAGATCATGCGTCAGAGTTCGGGCGGCAACTGGACCCTGGAAAAGTACAATCCCTGGCCCGGCGTAATGGAAAACGCCCCCGCCTCCAAAGGCTATAGCGGCGGCTTCATGGCCGAGCTGATGGCCAAGGACCTGGGCCTGGCCCAGGAAGCCGCGCAACACAGCGGCAGCAGCACCCCGATGGGTGCCCTCGCCCTGCAGCTGTACCGGCTGTTGCTCAAGCAAGGCAAAGGCAAACAGGACTTCTCGGTGGTGCAGCAGCTGTTCGTCGAGTAAGCGCGCGGCTTTCGTGGATCCTATGTTTATTCACAAGACCCGCGACCTCGTAGGGTGGATGACGCTTCACCCATCCACCAATTGCGAATGCGAAGGTGGATGAAAAAGGCGTCAGCTACACGCCCCGATCCACCCTACAACTCTGGTGCGCACGGCGTACCCTACCGCTCGCGCAAAGCCTCGGCGCGGGCGCGGATGATGGGTTTGAGCAGGTAGCTGAGGATGCTTTTCTTGCCGGTGATGATGTCCACCGAGGCGACCATGCCGGGGATGATCAGCAGCGGACTCTCGTCGGTGCCCAGATGGCTTTTGTTGGTGCGCAGCTTGATCTCGTAGAAGCTGTTGCCTTCGTCGTCGGTGACGGTGTCGGCGCCGATCTGCTCCAACTCGGCCTTGAGCCCGCCATAGATGGTGTAGTCGTAGGCGGTGAATTTGACCATGGCTTCCTGGCCCGGATGCAGAAAGGCGATGTCCTGCGGGCGGATGCGCGCCTCGATCAGCAGGTTTTCGTCGAGCGGCACTATCTCCACCAGATCGCTGCCGGGCTGGATCACCCCACCGATGGTGTTGACCAGCAATTGCTTGACGATGCCGCGCACCGGCGAGGTGACCAGGGTGCGGTTGACCCGGTCCTCCAGCGCTTTGCCGGTCGACTGGATCTTGCTCAGCTCGGTACGGGCTTCGTTGAGTTGAGCCAAGGCCTCGCTGCGGAAACGCCCACGGGTTTCGTCGATTTTGCGCTCGACTTCCTTGATCGCCGATTCGGCGCGCGGTATCGCCAGAGTGGTGGCTTCCAGTTGGCCGCGGGCTTCCACTTCGCCGCGCTTGAGGCGTAGCACCTCGACCGGGGAAATCGCGCCCTCGGCGACCAGCGGTTCGGACATCTGGATTTCCTGGCGCAGCAGGTTGAGGCTGTTGCGGTATTGCGTCTGTTTGGAGACGAACTCGCGCAGCTCCTGACGCCGCTGGACCAACTGCTCTTCGAGCCCCGCCACCTCGTTGAGCAACTGCTGCTTGCGGCTGTTGAACAGCTCGACTTCGTTGTCCGCTTGGCGTGGCACCTTCTCGCGAATCTCATCGGCGACGATCAGCTCGCGCCCCTGCACCTCGGCACTGAGGCGCTCGACGCGCAGCATCAAGGCCAGACGGTCGGCCTCGGTCTCGCCGACATTCGAGGCGAAGCGCGTGTCGTCCAGGCGCAGCAAGGGGTCGCCGGCCTCGACCACCTGGCCTTCACGGACGAAGAGTTCGGCGACGATACCGCCTTCCAGGTTCTGAATTTTCTGCAAGCGCGAGGATGGAATCGCCTTGCCGTCGCCGCGCGTCACCTCGTCGACCACGGCGAAATGAGCCCATAACAGGCAGAAGGCGACGAAGGCGATCAGCCCCCAGATGGTCAGCCGCACTATCCGTGGGGCGTCTTCGATCAGCGCCTTGCTGACCTCGGGCAGCGGTTCGTCGCCCATCGCATCGCGGCCACTGAAATAGGCGGCCATGGCCTGGCGCAAGCCTTTTCCCGATCCTTTAGCCGACACTGATCTGCCCCTTCTTCAGCGCTTCCATCACACTGCCTTTTGGCCCGTCGGCGATGATCTGGCCACGGTCGATGATGATCAGGCGGTCGACCAGGCTGAGCATCGAGGCGCGGTGCGTCACCAGCAGCAGGGTCTTGCTGCCGATCATCGAGGACAGGCGCTGTTTGAGACGTTCCTCGCCGGTGTTGTCCATGGCGCTGGTCGGTTCGTCGAGCAGCAGAATCGGCGGATCGAGCAGCAGTGCGCGGGCCAGGGCGACGTTCTGCCGCTGGCCGCCGGAAAGATTCTGCCCACGCTCGCCGACCTGCAGCTCGTAACCCTTGGGGTGCAAGCGGGCGAATTCATGCACGCCGGCCAGTTCGGCGGCCTGCAACACCAACTCATCCTCCACGTAGCGCGCACCGGCCATTAGATTGTCGCGCAGCGTGCCGGAGAACAGCTGAATATCCTGGGGCACATAACCGATGTTGTAACGCAGGTCGCTGACATCGAGTTGGCGCACGTCGATGCCGTCGACCAGCAAGCTGCCCGCATCGGTCTGGTAGAGCCCGACGATCAATTTGGCCAACGAACTCTTGCCGGAGCCGCTGCGGCCGATGATGCCGATCTTCTCCCCGGGGCGGACCACCAGGTTGATCTTCTGCAAGGCCGCCTGTTGCTGGTCCGGATAGTGGAAATCCACCTGGCGGAACTCCACCGCGCCTTGCAGCGCCTGACGCTTGAGCGGGCGCTCGTCTTCGTGGCGTTCCTGCGGCAACTCCATCATCTGGTTGACCGAATCGAGCGTCACCTTGGCCTGCTGATAGCGGGTCAGCAGACCGGAAATCTGCGTCAGTGGGCCGAGGGCGCGGCCGCTGAGCATATAGCAGGCGATCAGCCCGCCCATGCTCAGGTTGCCGCCGATGATCTGGTACACGCCGAGCACTATCACCACCACGCCGGCCAACTGCTGCACGAGCAGGGTCGAGTTCATCGCCAGGCTGGAAAGCATGCGCGCGCGTAGCTCCAGACGACTGAGGGTGCCGATGGTCTGTTCCCAGATATATTGCCGCTCGCTCTCGGCGTTGTTCACCTTGACCGCGTCCAGCCCGGCCAGGCTCTCGATCAAGCTGGACTGACGTTCGGCCGCCAGCGCCATGGTGCGCTGCATGGTATCGGCCAAAGGACTCTGCAACGCCCAACCGATCAAGGCCACCAGCGGAAACGCGAGAAGCGGGATCCACACCAGATGCCCGCCGATCATCGCGATCACCGCCAGAATCAGCAGGGTGAACGGCAGATCGATGACGCTGGCAAGGGTCAGGGAAGCGAGGAAATCGCGCAGATTCTGGAATTCATGGATGTTCTGGGCAAAGCTGCCGACCCGCGCCGGGCGGAACTTCATGGCCATACCGACGATGCGCTCGAACAGCGTGGCGGAAATGATCAAGTCGGTCTTCTTGCCGGCCAGATCCAGGCACAGGCCGCGCAAGGTTTTCAGCAGCAAATCGAAGAAGAACACCCCACAGATACCGACAGCCAGCACCCAGAGCGTGGCCTCGGCCTGGTTGGGTACCACGCGGTCGTACACGTTCATCACGAACAGCGGCGTGGCCAGGCCGATCAAGTTGATCAACAGGCTCGCGGCGATGGCGTCTATATACAGCCAGCGCGAACGCTTGAGCGTGTCTCGGAACCAGGAAGTGGCGCGCGGAACCAGCTCGCCACGATTGAAATCGAACTTGTGCAACGGCTGGGCGAAGAACACCTGACCGCTGTAATCCTTGGCCAGCATCTCGGCACTGACCCGCACCTCGCCGCCTTCGCTCTCGCTGGGCATGATGCGCGCACGGCCCTGCTCGTCCCAGCCGAGCAGCAGCGCACTGCGCCCGTCCTGCAGCAGCAACAGGGCGGGCATAGCCAACTCGGGAATTTTATCCAGGCCGCGGCGCAGCCAACGCCCTTGCAGCCCGGCGCGCGCGGCGGCGCGCGGCAGCAGTTCGGCACTCAGGCGTTGTTCGGGCAGTGGCATACCGGCGGTGAGCATGGCGCGGCTGACCGACTTCTGATGCAGGCTGCACAGCGACAGCAGGCTGTCCAACAAGGGGTCGTCGTAGCGATCGCGCGGATCGCTACGGGTTTGGGCCTGACTAAGGTCTACTGCCACTGCGGTTCACTCGTCTACGACTTGGCTCAGTTGAGGCCGGGCAGACTCACCTTGGCCCTAACCTCGTCCAGCGGCGCCGCCGCGATGGGTGCGACTACGCCCTGGCTCTTGAGCAGGGAACCCATGGTGGCCTTGATCCGGTACTGAGTAAACAGTTCGGTGAAGCGCACCTCTTCGAGTCGGCGCGCGGCGCTGAACAGTTCGTTTTCGCTGTCGAGTAGATCCAGCAGGGAGCGATCGCCGAGGCTGAACTGCTTCTGATAGGACTCCTTGACCCGTGCGCTGTGCTCGACGTATTGCTGGGCGATGGGCAACTGCTGGCGAGCGTTTTCCAGCGCATTCCAGGCCAACCCCAAGTCTTCGTTGAGCACCCGCAAGGCATTGTTGCGGATATCCATGGCTTGATTGACCTGATAGGACTTGGACTCCAGATCCGCCTTGTTGCTGCCGCCGGCGAACAGGTTGTAGCGCATATTCAGCATCGCCCGCCATTCATTGCTATGGCCGGCGGTGCCATCGAGATTGTTATCCATACTGCGCGACAATTCCGCATCGAAACGCGGATAGAAGCTCGACTTGGCAGCCTCATACTGCTGCTCGGTGGCCTGCACGTCGGCCTCGGCGGAACTGAGGAAGGGGTTGTTACGCAGCATTTCTTCGCGTGCCGCCTGCAGGCTCTCCGGCAGTTGCCCGGTCATCCCCGCCGGCATGCTCAGTTCCTCGGCGTCACGGCCCACCGCGCTGAAGTAATTGACCTTGGCATCGGCCAGATTGGTGCGTTCGGTGATCAGGTTGTTACGGGCCTGGGCCAGGCGCGCTTCCGCCTGATCGAGATCCGCCGTGCGTCCCACGCCCCGCTCGCTACGCAATTTGATCTGGTCGTAGATGCGCTCGTGGCTGAGCAAATTGTCCTCGGCCAGACGAACCATTTCCTGACGCTTGAGTACCTCCAGGTAGACCTGGGCGACGGTCAACGCCGTGCGCTCGGAAGTACCCAGCAGTTCATACGCCCTTGCGTTGACGGTGGCACGCTGACGCCCCACTTCGCTACTGGTGGCAAAGCCGTCGAACAGCATCTGCTGCAGGCGCAGATTCGACTCGCCGCGGTTCAGAGTTTCGGTATTGTGGGTGAGACCACGAGTACTCGGACTATCGGTATGCTCACGACCATAGCCGGCGAGCAGATCGACCTGTGGCAGATAACCGCCTTTGGCGGCGTTCATTTGTTCCTCAACCGACAAGCGTGCGTTTATGCCCGCGCGGATTTCCGGATGCACCTCAAGAGCGCTTTGCATCGCCTCGTTGAGCGTTTGACCTTGAGCCGCAAGCGATACCGCGAGAACCAGGGGGAGAGTTGCGAAAAAACGCATTGAGTGAAATTCCTTTCAGACCAGGCCCGACTGCAAAATAACGAGAAGACGAGGCGTTAAGAGCGAGCGCGAGCCTACGACAAAGGCGCCTCGTCATGGGGTGACATACGCCACATAAAACGAATATCAAAGTGACATCGCGCGACGCATTGTTTATGATCGCGAAGCCATGGTCAATACTTTGGCATAGGCTTAATTCCAATAAGAAATAAGCCAGCATGTTGACGCGAGTTAATTCCAAATTGCCATTTTCACTACCCAAATTAACGCTTTACTTGGCTAGTTTTCATTACAGCGCGCTAGCACCGGAGCCCGTCCATGAGCAACATTGTCGCCATCGTTAAAAGTCTTGTAGGTCAGGTATTTGCGATCTCGGTCGAGGGTCTCAAGCGACAGATTTTCGAAGGCGAACGCTTGCTCCAAGGCGAGCAAGTCATGACCGGACTGGGTGGTGAAGTCACGCTGCAAATGGCCAACGGCGAACTGGTCAATCTTGGCGAAGGCAATACATGGCAGGCAGGCAGCGCCGAGGCCGAAGAAACGGATAGCGCACCCGATGCCTCCCTTGAACAAGCTCTGGCGGCAGGATTCGACCCCACGGTCGACCTCGAGGCTCCTGCCGCGGGTCCGGGCGCAACCGGGGGCGCAGGCGGTGCGGCTGGCGGCGGACACAGCTTCGTATTGCTCGATGAAACGGGCCTGCAGCTCGATCCCACTATCGGCTTTCCAACCGAAGGGCTGAATTTCGCGAACGCCACTAGCGATGAATTAGCAGGCGCACTCGACAACGGCAATACCGCCGATAGCGGCACGGACACTGGCACAGCCGGCAACAGCGGCGGTAATGGAGCTGAAGGTGAAACAGGGCAAGCTAACAGCGCCCCCAACGCACTTGCGGATACCTTCACTCTGGACGAAGACGGCTCGGTTGCCATCGATGTGCTGGGCAATGATACCGACCTCGACGGTGACACCCTGAGCATCACCCAAGTCGACGGCCAGCCTATTGCCCAAGGCGGTTCAGTCAGTGTTAGCAATGGCTCCGTGACCTTGAGCGGCAACCAACTGGTATTTACCCCCAACATCAACTACCAGGGCCCAGCCAATTTCACTTACACCATCAGCGATGGCGCACTCACCAGCACGACCACCGTTAGCGGCACGATCAACCCAGTGGCCGACCTCAGCGCCGCCGACGACAGCGCCAGTGGCGATTAAGACAGCGTCATCAACGCCAGCGTCACCGGCAACGACAGCACCAGCTCTGGCGGCACGCTCAGCTACGCCCTCGCCAGCGATGTGAGCAACGGCAGCCTGACGTTCAACCCCGACGGCAGCTACAGCTACACCCCGAACGCCAATTTCAATGGCAATGACAGCTTCACCTACACCGTCACCGACGCCGCTTCCGGCGAGTCGCGCACCCAGACCGTCAGCTTGACGATCAACCCGGCCAGCCCAGTCAACAATGCGCCGACCGCCAACGGCACCGTCGCCGAGCAGAACGACAACGATGCCGATGCGGTCAGCCTGGACGTCAGCAGCTTCTTCGCCGATGTCGACGGCGACACCCTGACCTACAGCGCCAGCGGCCTGCCGACCGGCCTGAGCATCGACTCGGCCACCGGCATCATCAGCGGTACCCTCGACAACTCCGCCAGTCAGGGCGGCAGCAACGGGGCCTACAGCATCACCGTCACGGCGACCGATCCGGACGGCGCCAGCGTCGAGCAGACCTTTACCTGGAACGTCGCCAACCCGGCCCCCGTCGCCGCTAACGACACCGGCAGCGCCGATGAAGACAACACCGTCACCGGTGACGTCCTCGACAACGACAACGACCCGGACGGCGACGCTCTCAGCGTTACCCAGTTCGTCGTCGCCGGTGACCCGACCACCTACACCGCCGGCCAGAACGCCAGCGTGGAAGGCGGCACCCTGGTCATCAACGGTAACGGCAGCTACAGCTTCACCCCGGCCGTCAACTGGAACGGCACCCTGCCGACCGTCACCTATACCCTCAGCGATGGCGAAGGCGGCAGCGATACCGCTACCCTGATCATCACCATCAACCCAGTCGCCGACCTCAGCGCCGCCGACGACAGCGCCAGCGGCGATGAAGATACCGTTATCAACGCCAGCGTCACCGGCAACGACAGCACCACCTCCGGCGGCACGCTCAGCTACGCCCTCGCCAGTGGCGTGAGCAACGGTAGCCTGACGTTCAACCCCGACGGCAGCTACAGCTACACCCCGAACGCCAATTTCAATGGCAATGACAGCTTCACCTACACCGTCACCGACGCCGCTTCCGGCGAGTCGCGCACCCAGACCGTCAGCTTGACGATCAACCCGGCCAGCCCAGTCAACAATGCGCCGACCGCCAACGGCACCGTCGCCGAGCAGAACGACAACGATGCCGATGCGGTCAGCCTGGACGTCAGCAGCTTCTTCGCCGATGTCGACGGCGACACCCTGACCTACAGCGCCAGCGGCCTGCCGACCGGCCTGAGCATCGACTCGGCCACCGGCATCATCAGCGGTACCCTCGACAACTCCGCCAGTCAGGGCGGCAGCAACGGGGCCTACAGCATCACCGTCACGGCGACCGATCCGGACGGCGCCAGCGTCGAGCAGACCTTTACCTGGAACGTCGCCAACCCGGCCCCCGTCGCCGCTAACGACACCGGCAGCGCCGATGAAGACAACACCGTCACCGGTGACGTCCTCGACAACGACAACGACCCGGACGGCGACGCTCTCAGCGTTACCCAGTTCGTCGTCGCCGGTGACCCGACCACCTACACCGCCGGCCAGAACGCCAGCGTGGAAGGCGGCACCCTGGTCATCAACGGCAACGGCAGCTACAGCTTCACCCCGGCCGCCAACTGGAACGGCACCCTACCCACCGTCACCTACAGCCTCAGCGATGGCGAAGGCGGCAGCGATACCGCCACCCTGATCATCACCGTCAACCCGGTTAACGACGCACCCAGTATCAGCGCCCCCGACTTTATTGCCGCCGTTGAAGACATCAGCACACCGCTGACAGGCATCAGCTTCTCCGATATAGACGCCGCCGCTGGCGATGTCGTAGCCACTCTGACTGTGGCCAGTGGCACGCTATCGGCCAATAGTGGTGCTGGTGTGCTGGTGAGCGGCGCTGGCGATACCCTGTCCCTCACCGGCAGCATCGCGGATATCAATGCATTTATCGCTGCCGCACAGGTGAGCTATACAGGTGCGCAGGATGCCAGCGGCGATGTCGACCTGACGCTAAGCCTGGATGACAACGGCAACACGGGCAGCGGCGGCGCGCAGATTGCGTCTACCACTAGCGTTATTCAGATAGCGCCAGTCGCCGACGCTCCGATAATCAACCTGACACTCGGCGCCGTTGTGGAAACCACCACAACCATCGACAGCAGCAATGCACAAAGCACCGACCAGGGCTTTACCATCAGTGCGTTCAGTGTCAACGGCAATCCAGGCTCGATTTCGCTGAACAATAGCCCGCTGGGTTTCGGGGTTGCTGGCGGTGCTTCCGGCAACAACGTCGAACTCGGTCAAAACGCTACGGGAACGGAGCGACTCAATGTGGTTTTCGACACAGCGATCGCCAGCGCCACTGTACGTTTTGCCTGGTTGAGTACTGTCGAAAGTGCGGAGTACAAACTTTTCGACAGTAACGGCCTGCAAATTGGTGGTGCCATTGTCAGCGGGGTAACGGACGTGATCGACCCGGCCATTACCTTAACGGGAACAGATGGCGCCCTGATCAGCCGCATCGAGTTCACCGCGGCGGCAGGGGTTGGCAACGATTACCTGATCAACTCCATCAGCTATGTGACCAGCTCGAGCTACCCGCTGACCATCAGCGTAACGCCGACGGATATCGACAACTCCGAATCGATCAGCGCAGTCGCCGTCTCCATTCCTAACGGCGCCACCTTCTCAGTCGGCGAAGATAATGGCGACGGAACCTGGTCGCTGCCTCTGGTCAGCGATGGCAGCTATGTGGTGGCCGTGGACCCCGTGACCCAGGCAGTGACGATCAGCGGCCTGGAGATGACCATCCCCGGCAGCGTAAGCGGCACGCCTGAACTGATAACCACTGCCACCGTTGTAGATGGTAGCGATTCGGTTAACGCCATATTCGGGTCCGCCGGCAACGACCTGATTAACGGCAGCCCGGATGACGACATCCTCAGCGGCGGACTGGGTAACGACAGCCTGAACGGCGGCGCAGACGGCGATACCTTCCTTTGGCGCGCCGGCGACACCGGCAATGATGTCATCGGCGACTTCAACGTCGCCGAAGGCGATCGTATCGACTTGAGCGACCTGTTACAGGCAGAGAACCAGAGCAACATCCTCGATTACTTACGTGTCGACATGGCGACCTCAACGCTCGAAATCAGCACCACCGGTCAACTCAATGCCGGCGGCAGCGCCGATGCCACCATCAAGCTGGAAAACGGGGGCGTAGCTGTCGACTTGTCGAGCTATGGCGCGACATCCTCGGACATCGTCAACTCGCTGATCGCCGGTGCCGACCCGCTGGTCAAGGTCGATCACACCTGATGCGTAGAAACCCCGCTACCATGAAGGTGGCGAGGGCTTCATACAGGGCAGCGAACAGTCAAGGAGCGGTCGATGTTGTATGTGAAGCGTGATACCTGGGGCAACCTGCAACGGGTCGAGGCCGCGCCCTTCGAAGGCATGGACGGCGAGTTGCCGGCCGATAGCCAGGAGGCCCAGGCCTGGTACGCCAACCAGGCGGTTGAAAGCAGCCTGCTGCAACTCAAGCAGAGCGACCTGGACATGATCCGGGTACTGGAAGACTTGATCACCGTGCTGATCCGCAAGGGCGTGGTGCGTATCACCGACTTGCCGGAAGCGGCGCAGAGCAAGCTGGTCGGCCGTAGCAAGGCGCGCGATGCCCTGGGCGGTTTGCATCGTTTAATCAACGACGACGAGTCGGAGCTGATCTAAGCCTCAAGTCCCGTAGCCCGGATGCAATCCGGGAATATATGTCGGCGTATTCAGCATTCCCCGGACTACGCTGGAGCTAATCCTGGCTACGGTCTGCGCTCGTTCGAGCAATCCCCGACCTTACCGCCAGGGCGCCGGCTCGCCGAACAACCTGCCCTGCACGCCCTCGATATCCATGGCACGCAACACCTGCCACTCCCCTTCGGTTTCCACCCGCTCGGCGATCAACGGCAGGTCGATGCTATTAGCCGCGCGCTGCAGGGCTTCGATAAACAGGCGTTTGTCGTTTTCCTGATCGATGGCGCGAATATAGCTGCCATCCACTTTTAGGTATGCCAGGCCGAGTTTGGCCAGGTTGCCGATCATGCTGAAACGCCCGCCGAAATGTTGCAGGCCCAACCCGAAGCCGAGGGTTCGCAGGTGCTGGGTCAGGGCTTCCAGGGTATGCGAGTCGGGGAGCTGATCTTCATCCAGCTCCAGGGTCAGGCGCGGCCCGAGGTCGGCGTGCTGTTGCAATAAGCCATATAGCTGCGCCAATGCTTGCGGGTCGCTGACCGTCGCGCCGGACAGGCTCAAAGCCACCGTCTGGTCGTGGCCGCGCATTTGTTGCAACACCTGACCGAGCATCGCCAGGTCGAGGCGCGTCGACCAGCCGAATCGCTCCAACCAAGGCAGAAAGCGCCCGGCGGCGATCAAGCCGCCCTGTTCGTCGCGCAATCGCGCCAGCACCTTGTGGTGCAACACCCGTTCAGGCTCGTTTGCCGCCACCACCGGCTGGAAGAACAACTGCAAGCGCCCCTGGTCGAGCGCCTGATCCAATAGGCGATACCAGTTCTGCCGCTCATCGACGACTGGCGCATGCACGGCTGGGGTGCTGAATGCCCAGCTCGTTTGTGTCTGGCTGGCGGCCAGCGCGAGGGCGGCATCCAACGCGCGATACAGATCCTGGGCATCGTCGCCCGGAGCAAAAGCCGTCAGGCCGATATGCGCCACTGGCAGGCAGTCGCAGGCCCCAGTCCGTTGCAGGCTGAGCAATGCGCGGTCGAGTTGTTCGGCCAAGGCTTCGGCCTCGCCGCGCTCGAGACCGGCGGCGAGAATGGCGAACTCGCCACCACGATTGCGCGCCAGCAGATAACGCCCGCCACTGAGTTGCTGCAACTGCTCGGCAATCGCCTTGAGCAATTGATCGGTGGCTTGCCCGCCGAGCCGCTGGTTGAGCCCCGCCAGGTCGTTGACCCGCAGCAACAGCAGAAAGCCGTGGCAGGCGTGCTCGTCGACGCTCAGACGGGCATGCAGTTGCAGGTCGAAATAGCGGCGGTTGGCCAGGCCGGTCAAGCTGTCCTGATAGGCTTCGGCGCGCAGCAGTTCGCTGCGCGCGGCTTCCTCGGCGAATAGCGCCTTGAGCTTGCCGACCATCTGATTCATGGCATTGACCACCCGACGGAATTCCGGGGTTTTCGGCAAGTCCGCGAGACTGAGGAACTCGCGCCGGGCGATGGCGTTGGACTGCTCGACCATATAGTCCAGCGGGCGCAATTGGCGCTTGAGCAGCAGCACGCCGAGCAACACGCAAAACAGCCCGCTCAGGGTCAACCAGAGCAAATTGCCCAGCGCGCTCTGCCACAGCTTGCCGACCGCGAACAGCGGATGGCTGACCACTTGCACCTGAGCCGCCTGGCGCCAACCGTCGCTGACTATGGCATCGCCCCGCGCCGGCGCCAGGTCGACCAGTTGGGCGAACCATTGCGGCGCATCGCTCTTGACCGGCACGCCGCTGCGCTCGACCAGCAATTCGCCGGTTGCCGGGTCGACCACGCGGATGCTTTCGAAATAGCCGCTGTCGAAGATCGAACTGACCATCAGCTCGACCATCGCCACATCCTTGATATGCGGGCTCAACGACAGGCCCAGCGCGGTCGCCGCATCCTGGGCATGGGCGCGCAATTGGTTGACCTGCTGCTCGCGGGAGCTCTCCACGCTGACCAGGAAGCTGCCGCTGAAATTCACCAGCATCAGCACGCAGATAGCGATAAACAACTGCTTGAACAATGACATCAATGGCTCCTTCGCGGCGCGTTCAAGGGAAACCCTCGGCGCGCATTTTCCTCAGCAAATCCTGCCAGCGCGACAAGCGTTTGCTGTCGCCGACCTGCTTGCCGCCACGCGCACCGGGCAGCCACAGGCCCTCGGCATTGAAGGCGTAAACCGGCAATAGATCGCTGCGCTGGCTAGCCGGCTCGATGGCGTCGATCAGGTTATCCAACACCAGCGGCATGGCTTCCGGATGGGCGTAATAGGTCAACA
>CBIHQF010000024.1:0-15297 GCA_966211665.1 uncultured Pseudomonas sp.
GCTTCGGCCTCGGCTGCATGCTCGATCAGCCCGAAGTCGCCAACGCCACCTATTGCATGGGGCCGTTGGCGTTCGGCCACCCTGGCGCGGGCGGCTCCATCGGCTTCGCCGACCCGGAGCGGGATCTGGCTTTCGGCTTCGTCACCAACAATTTAGGACCGTTCGTCTTAATGGACCCTCGTGCGCAAAAACTTGCGCGAGTGTTAGCAGCTTGTTTGTAGCAAGCGCGGCTACACTGACGACGTTTCAGCAAACCGAGCGCCGGCTGCGCCAGAGATCGGGTAGGCGCCGGTTTGTAGAGCTCTTAATGCAGCCTGTCGGCTGGTTTTCTTTTGATTGCTCCCTGTGTGGATGGACAGATGCTAGCCAACAATAAATCCAAATTCATATGCCTGGTCGCGGGCCTGATGCTCGCCGGTTGTGCCGGCTCCGAGCCATCGAAAAAAGCCGCCGTCGCCGTTATGCCGCCGCCGGCGGTGACCCAGGACTGGCTGAACGATTTCGAACCACGTTTGGTCGAAGCGCTCAAGGGCAGCCACTTCGAATTGGAGCGTCGGGAGAATTTGCTGGTGGTGACCGCCCCCGTGCACGGCTCGTTCAATCCAGATCGTCCGCATATGCTGTTACCGGTGACCCTGGGGCCGATCACGCGTATCGCCAAATTGCTCGAAGCCGACCCCAGCGTCGCCGCCGTGGTGCTCGGGCATGCCGACAGCAGCGGCGCCGCTGAGAGCAATCGCGACCTCAGCTATCAACGGGCGAAGGCGTTCACCTCGATTTTTCGCTTGAGCGGCCTGAAGCAGAATCGACTGATGGTCAAGGGCCTGGGCTCGGATATGCCGCGTGCGGCCAACGACAGCGCCGAGGGCCGTGCCCTGAATCGCCGAGTGGAGATCCTGCTGACCTCGCAAGCCACGATGAAAGCCTTGATCGCCAAGTACGAACAACCCGCCGCCGCAGTGCCGGCTGTCGCCAGCGCCGCAGCGGACAGCGCCAAGCTGGAGTCGGGCAAACAAGTTGTTGTCGCAGATCAAGCCAAGTAGATCATGCCCGGGTAAGCTAGGCTCAACGCGTTCTCGAGGGTGCCTGAAAGTTGTCGAGCGCCCTGTGCTCTCTGCGGGGGCATGGGTCGCGCAACCGCTCGAACGCGGACAATTTTCGTAAGGATCTAGAAAGGGCTTAGCCGTGACCCAAACCTTGGCCGACATGCGCCGTGACTACACCCGCGATGGCTTGAGCGAGGCGCAAGCGCCGCTCGAGCCACTGCCTTTGTTCAAACTCTGGTTCGCCGATGCGGTGAAAACCGAGCAACTGCCGGTCGAGCCGAACGCCATGATGCTGGCCACCGTGGATGCCGATGGACGTCCGCATTGCCGGGTGCTGCTGCTCAAGGGTGTGGATGACGACGGTTTCACCTTTTTCAGCAATTACGACAGCGCCAAAGGCCAGCAGCTGCTGACCAATCCCTATGCCGCCATGACCTTCTTTTGGCCGAGCCTGGAACGTCAGGTGCGCATCGAAGGGCGGATCGAGCGCGTCACCGCTGCCGAGTCCGATGCTTATTTCCAGGTGCGCCCGCTAGGAAGCCGCCTGGGCGCCTGGGCTTCACCGCAAAGCCGGGTAATCGCGAACCGCGCCGAACTGGAAGGGCTGTTGGCGCAAACCGAGCAGCGTTTTCTCAACCAGGCACCGCACTGCCCGCCGCACTGGGGCGGCTATCGCCTCCGGCCCGAATGCATCGAGTTCTGGCAGGGGCGCTCCAACCGTCTGCATGACCGGCTCAATTATCGTCTGCAGGATGGCGGCTGGCTGCGCGAGCGCCTGGCGCCCTGACGCATTGCTGAGACGGGCGTTGTCGGCGGGTGTGCAGGCGAGCATAGGTTTTTGCTTTAATCTTCGGGTGGCGGATCGCGCGTGAAGCGCGATCTCAAGCTCTCTTGGAGGACTCTATATGCGCAAACCCCGTCTATTGATCGCTTCTTTCGCAGCGTTAGCGCTGGCTCTCGGCGGCTGCGCCTCCAATCTGACCGGCGATACCTATTCGCGCGCCGAAGCGCGTACCGTGCAAACGGTGCGCATGGGCACCATCGAGGCCTTGCGGCCGGTGCGGATCGAAGGCACCAAGACGCCAATCGGCGCCGGGGCCGGTGCGGTGATCGGCGGCGTCGCCGGTAGTGGCGTCGGCGGCGGTCGCGGTAGTACCGTGGCCGCGGTAATCGGCGCGGTGGCCGGTGGCCTGCTGGGGGCCATGACCGAAGAAGGCCTGACCCGCACCCAGGGCGTGGAAATCACCGTGCGCGAAGACGACGGCAGCCTGCGCGCCTATGCCCAGGAAGTGGAGGAGAACCAGATTTTCCGGGTCGGCCAGCGCGTGCGCATTCTTACCGTCAACGGCACCAGCCGCGTGACTCATTAGCCGATCGTTCAGTCACTGCTGTATTCGGCTGGGCCGTTCTTGCGTGGCAAACGCAAGGTTGTCTAGTTCTCTCCGCCCTATCGAAGCCGGGTCGACGCAAGCCGATCCGGCTTTTTCTCGCATGGGATTCAGTGAGGCATGGGGCGCATCCGCGGCGGTGCAAGGCAGCATTGCGTTTCCGAATGCTTCTGACCATGACGGCACCTTGGTAGATATGGATAATCGCGCAGTTATTCTGTGCTAACAGAGGCTTAGCAGGCTGTTGAAAAACTACCTGCGTTGCCATCGCGGCGTTAAAAACAGGCTCGTGCGCGAGTCCGATCAAAAAGCTCATTTACACCTCGTAAACTCCGCTTTTTCGCCTGTTTTTGCCTTGCGCTGGCTGCCTCGCCAACGTTTTTCAACGGCCTGTTAGACAATCCAGCGGACGCAGATCCGCAGCAAAAACAACAGCTGAGGCACCAGCTGGGACGCTCACCGCCGGCCAGTATTGGCCGACGGGCTCGCATAAGGGGTTTCATGTATGACGCTTGCGTTGATTATCGCCTTGCCGTTTTTCGGCGCGCTGCTGCCGTTATTGGCCGAGCGCTTGGGCCGTTCGGCCTGTGCCGTGGCGGCCGGCTTGGCTCCGGCGACCGCTTTGGTGCTGCTGTTGTCGCAACAGTCGGCGGTATTCGCCGGCGACCTGATCAGGGTCAAACTGAGTTGGCTGCCTGCGCTGGGACTCAATCTCAGTTTGCGCCTCGATGGATTGGGCTTTCTCTTCGCTCTGCTGATTCTCGGCATCGGTCTATTGGTGATTCTGTACGCCCGCTATTACCTGTCGAAACAGGAGTCGATGGGGCGCTTCTTCGCTTTTCTGATGTTGTTCATGGGCGCCATGCTCGGTGTGGTGCTCTCGGAAAACCTGCTGCTGATGCTGATGTTCTGGGAACTGACCAGCCTGTCGTCGTTCCTGCTGATCGGCTTTTGGGGCGCGCGCTCGGATGCCCGCAAAGGTGCGCGCATGGCCCTGGCCGTGACGGGCGGCGGCGGCCTGGCGTTGTTCGCCGGGATTCTGCTGATCGGCCATATCGCCGGCAGTTTCGAATTGTCCCGGGTGCTGGCGGCCGGCTACGCGATCCGCGCCCATGAACTCTACCCGTTGGCGCTGGTGCTGGTGCTGCTCGGCGTGTTCACCAAGTCGGCGCAGTTTCCCTTCCACTTCTGGTTGCCCCATGCGATGGCCGCGCCGACGCCGGTGTCGGCCTATCTGCACTCGGCCACCATGGTCAAGGCGGGGGTATTCCTGCTGGCGCGGCTGTACCCGGCGCTGGCGGGTTCGGAGTGGTGGTTCTACCTGGTCAGCATCACCGGCCTGGTGACGCTGCTGGTGGGCGCCGGCATGGCCTTGTTCCAACATGACCTGAAAGGCTTGCTGGCCTATTCGACCATCAGCCACCTCGGCCTGATCACCCTGCTGTTCGGTTTGGACACCCGCCTGGCGGCGGTGGCGGCGGTGTTCCACATCATCAACCACGCGACCTTCAAAGCCTCGTTGTTCATGGCCGCGGGGATCATCGACCACGAGACCGGCAGTCGCGACATGCGGCGCATCAACGGCATGTGGAAGTACATGCCGCACACCGCGATCCTGGCCATGGTGGCGGCGTCGGCGATGGCCGGTGTGCCCCTGTTGAACGGTTTCCTGAGCAAGGAGATGTTCTTCAGCGAGACACTCAATCAGCATCTGCTGGGCAGCTTCAACTGGGTGATCCCGGCGGCGGCTACCCTGGCCGGGGTGTTTTCGGTGGCTTATTCGCTGCGCTTCATCCACGACGTATTTTTCAACGGCGAACCGATCAACCTGCCGAAATTCCCGCCCCATGAGCCACCGCGCTACATGAAGGTGCCGGTGGAAATCCTGGTGTTCCTCTGCCTGTTGGTCGGCATAGTGCCGGCGTTCACCGTGGCGCCGCTGCTGGCGGCAGCGGCAAGCGCTGCCCTGGGCGGGAATCTGCCGACTTACAGCCTGTCGATCTGGCACGGCTTCAACCTGCCGTTGCTGATGAGTTTCATCGCTCTGTTCGGCGGGATATTGGTCTACGCCTTCCGCCAGCCGTTGTTCCGCTGGTACGCGGGCTTGCCCGTGGTGGATGCCAAGTTGGTCTTCGAGCGCGGGGTGCAGACGCTGGTGCGCGGCTGTGTGGCCGTGACCGTGCGCTTGGAAAACGGCTCGCTACAGCACTACCTGGCATTGCTCCTGGGTGCCGCTCTGGTGGTGGTGACCCTGGCGCTGGGCGGTTTACCGCAAATCGACGGACCGCTGGCGATGAGCCCGATCGACGGCATCACCGCCTTGGGCCTGGGGGTTCTCGCGCTATCGGCCTTGGCCACCGTGGTATTCCATCGCCAGCGCCTGGTGGCGCTGCTGATGCTCAGCGTGGTCGGTTTGATGGTGGCGTTGGCCTTTGCCCGCTACTCGGCGCCGGACCTGGCATTGACCCAATTGTCGGTCGAAGTGGTGACCATCATTCTGCTGATGCTGGCGCTGTTCTTCCTGCCAGCGCAAACGCGCAGCGAATCGAGCAGCATGCGCGGCCTGCGCGACTTCGTCCTGGCGCTGGGCAGCGGCTTGATGGTGGCGATGCTGGTGTTCGCCGTATTGACCCGGCCGTACGACAGCATTTCCCACTTCTTCCTGACCAAC
The DNA here is from genome assembly GCA_966211665.1 of uncultured Pseudomonas sp. GTDB lineage: Bacteria > Pseudomonadota > Gammaproteobacteria > Pseudomonadales > Pseudomonadaceae > Aquipseudomonas. The sequence goes on from CBIHQF010000024.1 coordinate 5,106, forward strand.
AGCATTCCCGGTGGCGGCGGCAGCAATGTGGTCAACGTGATCCTGGTGGACTTCCGCGGCTTCGACACCCTCGGCGAAATCACCGTGCTGGCGATCGCCGGTGTGGGGATTTACGCCATGCTCCACGGTCTGCGCCTAGTGCAGCCGAATACCGATGCCCAGGGCCGCAGTTGGGCGCGCGACCGCCATCCGCTGATTCTCGCGACCTTGTCGCGGGTGTTGTTGCCCATGGCCTTGCTGGTTTCGGTGTTCATCTTCTTGCGCGGGCACAACCTGCCGGGCGGCGGCTTTATCGCCGGGCTGGTCACCGCGGTGGCGTTGATCCTGCAATACGTCGCCAGCGGCGTGCAGTGGACCCAGTCGCGCTTGCCGCTCAACTACCACCGCATGGCCGGCTCGGGCGTATTGCTCGCCGGCCTGACGGGTGTCGGCAGCTGGTGGTTCGACAAGCCGTTCCTGACCTCGGCCTTCGGCCATTTCGATATTCCCCTGGTGGGCGATGTCGAGCTGGCCACCGCCATGCTTTTCGATCTGGGCGTCTACCTGACGGTTGTCGGGGCGACCCTGCTGATTCTCGCCAACCTGGGCAAGTTGACCCAGGAAAAGCCCGGACAAGAGGTACTCTGACATGGAAGCACTGTTTGCCAGCACCCTGGGCATCCTCACCGCCAGCGGGGTTTATTTGCTGCTGCGTGCGCGCACCTTTCCGGTGGTCATGGGCCTGACCCTGATCTCCTACGCGGTCAACCTGTTCCTGTTCGCCATGGGGCGCCTGCAAACCGGCATGCCCGCGGTCATCGGTCAGAGCGCCGAATACGGCGATCCGCTGCCCCAGGCCCTGGTGCTCACGGCCATCGTGATCGGCTTCGCGATGACCGCCTTCGTGGTGGTGTTGGCCCTGCGCAGCGTCGGCGAGACGAAAACCGACCACGTCGATGGCCAGGAGCCCGCCCGATGAATCACGCCGTGATCCTGCCGATTCTGCTGCCGATGTTTATCGGCAGCCTGTTGCTGTTCGGCGCGCGGGTGAATCTGCCGATCAAGCGCGCGCTATCCGTGACGGCCACGCTGGCGCTGGTGCCGCTGAGCCTGTGGCTGATGCTGCAGGCCGATCAGGGCAACCTGCAGGTGTACGCGGCCGGCAATTGGCCGGCGCCGTTCGGCATCGTTCTGCTGCTCGACCGCCTGAGCGCGCTGATGCTCGTGGTGACCGCGGTGTTGGCGCTGTTCGCGCTGCTCTATGCGGTGCGCGGGGACGACGAACGCGGGCGCAACTTCCATGCGTTGTTCCAGTTCCAACTGATGGGCATCAACGGCGCCTTTCTCACCGGCGACCTGTTCAACCTGTTCGTGTTTTTCGAGGTGCTGCTGATCGCCTCCTATGCATTGCTGCTGCATGGCGGCGGCGCCGAGCGGGTGCGTGCCGGTTTGCACTATGTGGTGCTCAACCTGCTGGGCTCGGCCTTGTTCCTGATTGCGGTCGGGGTGCTCTACGGCATCACCGGCACCCTGAACATGTCCGATCTGGCGGTGCGGGTGGCCGCGGCCGGTGTCGACGAGGCATCGCTATTGGGCGCCGCCGGCTTGTTGCTACTGGTGGTATTCGGGCTGAAGGCGGCGTTTCTGCCGTTGTATTTCTGGCTGCCCAAGGCCTACGCCTCGGCCACCGCACCGGTGGCGGCATTGTTCGCGATCATGACCAAGGTAGGGCTCTACTCGATCCTGCGGGTCTACACGCTGATCTTCGGCGCGGATGCCGGCAGCCTGGCCAATATGGCTCAGGACTGGCTCTGGCCCCTGGCTCTGCTGACCATCGGCCTGGGCGCGATAGGCGCTCTGGCCACCAATAGTCTGCACGGCATGCTGGCCTATCTGGTGATCCTCTCGGTCGGCACCTTGCTCGCGGGTCTCGCGGTCGGCACCCCCGAAGCGCTGTCGGCGGCCCTGTATTACCTGATGCACAGCACCTGGGTGGCGGGCGGCCTGTTCCTCCTCGCCGACTTGATCGCGCGCCAACGCGGGGTCAAGCAAAGCCTGTTGATCCAGGGGCCGGCGCTGCAGCATCCGAAGCTGCTCGGCGCTTTGTTCTTTATCGGCGCCATCGCCGTGGCGGGGTTGCCGCCGCTCTCCGGTTTCCTCGGCAAGCTGCTCTTGCTGCGGGCGGTCGAGCCGGGTTGGCAAGCGTTGTTGCTCTGGCCCGTGGTGTTGGTCAGCAGCCTGATGACCCTGGTCGCCCTCAGTCGCGCCGGTAGCACGCTGTTCTGGCGCGTGGGGTTGAGCCAGTTGGACAGCTCCGAGCTGGATTACGGCCGCCTGCTGGCCTGTCTCGGTTTGTTGCTGCTCAGCCCCTGGCTGGTCGCCATGGCGGCGCCGCTGTTGCAGTACATCGACGCCACAGCCGCGCAATTGCACGACTTGCAGGCGTATCGGCAAATTCTGCTTCCGGGAGGTGCGCCATGAGGTCCCGCCGCTGGTTACCCCAGCCACTGCTCAGCCTGTGTTTGCTGCTGGTATGGATGCTCCTGGTCGACAGTTCGAGCCTTGGCCAATGGCTGCTCGGCGCGTTGCTGGGGTGGTTGATCCCATTGTTGACCCAGCTGTTCTGGATCACCCCGCCGCGGATTTACCGGCCAGGCAAGCTGTGTCTGTTCCTGCTGCGCGTGCTGGGCGATATCGTCACCGCCAATCTGCAGGTGGCCAAGCTGATTCTCGGACCGGTCGACAGGTTGCGCCCGGCGTTCGTCGAGGTGCCCATGCTGCTGGAGGACGACCTGGCCCTGACCATGCTGGCCAGCGTGATATCGCTGACCCCGGGCACGGTCTCCGCCGATTTGAGCGACGACCGCAAAACCCTGCTGGTGCATAGCCTGGATGTCGCCGACGAGGCCGCGCTGGTCGCCGAGATCAAAAGCCGCTACGAAGCGCCGCTGCTGGAGGTGTTCACATGCTCGCCTACGTGATTCCGCTGTGTCTGGCGATCATGGGTCTGGCCCTGGTGCTGACCGTGATGCGCCTGATCAAGGGGCCGGATATGCCGGACCGGATCCTCGCCCTGGATACCCTGTATATCAACGCCATCGCCCTGATCATGGTGCTGGGCATCTGGCTCGGCACCGATCTGTACCTGGAGGCCGCGCTGCTGATCGCGGTCATGGGGTTCGTCGGCACGGTGGCGGTGGCGAAATATTTGCTGCGCGGCGACATCATCGAATAAGGATGGCTATATGGATTCCCTGATTGAAGGCCTGGTCGCATTGTTTCTGCTGCTCGGCAGTGTGTTCGCGCTGGTCGGGGCGATCGGCCTGTATCGTCTGCCGGATTTTTTCATGCGCCTGCACGGGCCGACCAAGTCCACCACCCTGGGCGTCGGCGGCATGGTCATCGCTTCTTTGATCTACTTCAGCACCCGCGGCGAAGGGCTGAGCCTGCACGAACTGCTGATCACCCTGTTCCTGTTCATCACCGCGCCGGTCAGCGCCCATATGCTGGCCAAAGCCGCGCTGCAACAAAAGCTGCGTCTCAGCGACAAAACCCGCGGCAGGCCTTGGGAGCAATAGGCCTGCCGGTCTCATGGCCTGCGGGGAAGTGCGAGAGGCGCGCAATAGCTCTGTAGGAGGCGCGCCCCCGCGGCGATTGCAGCCCGCTGGGCTGCCCGGCCATGGCCTGGCGAATACCGGCGAAAAGTTCGCCCCGAGGTCGGGCCTCCTACGGGACTCAGGCAATCCGGACGTGCATCTGAACGTAGGATCGACGAAATACCCACGCTGACATCGGCCGCTACCCAGCCAGTCACACAGTTCGTGCGCCCGACTGTATCTGTTAACCCCGCCCGGGCCTCTCTACACTGCCGTTTTGCATGGAGTCGCGTATGCGCGGGCAGGGCAGAAGGGTGGCAGTGATCCGCCTGATCGTGGCGGTGGCGCTGTGGGGCAGTTCCGTTATCGCCCTGAAACTGGTCTTCGCCGGCGTGGCGTTGAGCCAATGGCGTACAGCGCCACCGCTGCCCGCTGGCGTGCTCGATTGAGGAGATGAGATGAACGATGCAAGAAACTGGGCGCGCGAGGCCATCCGCATCATCGAAGCGGATTTCCAGCGCAGCGCCGATACCCACCTGATTCCCCTGGAGCTGCCCGGTCTGCCGGGTATCGAGCTGTATTTCAAGGACGAATCCAGTCACCCCACCGGCAGCCTCAAGCATCGCCTGGCGCGTTCGCTGTTTCTCTACGCTTTGTGTAACGGCCGGCTCAAGCCCGATGCGCCGGTGATCGAGGCGTCCAGCGGCTCCACGGCGATCTCCGAAGCCTATTTCGCGCGCTTGCTCGGCCTGCGCTTTATCGCAGTGATGCCGGCCAGCACTTCGAAAGAAAAGATCGCCCAGATCGCCTTCTATGGCGGCGAAAGCCACCTGGTCGACGACCCGACGCAGATCTATGCGGAGTCCGAGCGCCTGGCCCGCGAGAGCGGCGGCCACTTCATGGACCAGTTCACCTACGCCGAGCGCGCCACCGACTGGCGCGCCAACAACAACATCGCCGAATCGATCTTCCAGCAACTGCGCAGCGAGCGCTTCCCGGAGCCGGCCTGGCTGGTTTCCAGCCCCGGCACCGGCGGCACCCTGGCGACCCTGGGGCGCTACGTGCGCTACCGCCGCCACAACACCCGGGTGTTCTGCGCGGATGCCGAGCGTTCGGTGTTCTTCGATCACTACCGCAGCGGCGATGCCAGCCTGACCCTGGATTGCGGCTCGCGTATCGAAGGCATCGGCCGGCCGCGTGTCGAGGCGTCCTTCCTGCCGTCGGTGCTGGATGCCATGTGCAAGGTGCCGGACGCCCTGTCCCTGGCGGCCATGCATTACCTGGCGCGGCGTCTGGGGCGGCGCGTCGGCGGTTCCAGCGGCACCAACCTGATAGGCGCGCTGCTGGTCGCCCAGCGCATGGTCGCGGCCGGCGAATCCGGCTCGGTGGTGGCGATTCTCTGCGACGGCGGCGAGCGTTATGCCGGCAGCTATTACGACGACAGATGGCTCAAGGCCCAAGGCTACGACCTGGCGCCGTTGATCGACGCGGTCGCCGCCTGCGCCGAACGCGGCGAACCCTTGCCGGGCGAGCTGCCCACGGCGGGTCTGTAGGATGGGTTAGCCGCTAACAGGTGTTCGGGTATGGCATCCATTCAGGCGCGGCGTAACCCATCATGCGCACAGACGTCAGTCCACGGTTTTACAGCCGTTGCATATCGCTTAGGGTTTATGAAAAAAGGAGGACAAATGAGCGACCTCGAAATACGCCAGGCCGAGGCTCGGGACATCGATAACCTTTGCGCGCTGATCTTCGAGCACGGCCCCAACCCCTGGAATCATCTACCCCAAGACGACGTGACCGCCCATCTGCAGGCTATCGCCGACGGCACGGTGCAGGCCGTGTTGGCCGAGCGCGAGGGCGAGTTGCTGGGCTTCGTCAGCTATCGGTTGTCCAGGCACTTCGAGCGTTATCAACCCGAGGCGCGCCGCGGTCAACTGCATGGCTATATCTGCGAGGCCGTCGCTCATCGCGCCATGGCGGGGCAGGGGCTGGGCTCGCGTTTATTGCAGCAGGCGGTGATGCAGCTGGGCGAGCAGGGCGTGAGCGATATCTATATCGACCGCCATGAGGAAAACGCCGCCTCGGCGGGGATGATGCGCAAAGCCGGCTTCGTCGAGGTCGAAACCTATGCCGACCCGCAGCGCAGGCCAAATGGCTCCGGCCGTACCACCCTGTGTTGCCTGCGTTTAGTCTGATGCACCACGGCGCCGCGGCTGCGGCGCCAGGAGAGAAGGCAGATGATCCAGTGCAAACGGGTATACGAAGACATCTCGGAAGCGGACGGTTGCCGGGTGTTGGTCGACCGCCTATGGCCTCGCGGACTGAGCAAGGCGAAGTTGCGACTGGATGCCTGGTTGCCCGAGGTGGCGCCGTCCACGCAACTGCGCCGGCAGTTCGCCCATGAGCCGGAGGCGTTCGAGGCGTTCCGCACGCAGTACCGCGCCGAGTTGGCGGCGCATCCGGAATATTGGCAGGGGTTGCTGGTGCGCGCCGAGCAGGGCGTCTTGACCCTGCTGTTCAGCGCGAAGGATGCGCAATTGAACAACGCCCGGGTATTGGCCGAGTTCCTCGAAGACGAACTGGAGCGCCGAGGCCCGCCAAGCTCGCCGGTTTGCTACGCCGACAGGATGTAAGGCCAGAGTGTCACGCGCTGGGCTTTAGCTTTCGGCAATCCCCAGCATGTCGCGGGCGACGGCTTCGGCCACCCGAATACCGTCGACCCCCGCGGAAAGAATCCCGCCGGCATAACCCGCGCCTTCGCCGGCCGGATACAGTCCCTTGACGTTGAGGCTCTGCATATCCGCGCCACGGGTGATGCGCAGCGGCGAGGAGGTGCGCGTCTCGATGCCGGTGAGCACCGCGTCAGCCAGGGCGAAACCCTTGATCTGCTTGTCGAAGGCCGGCAGCGCCTCGCGGATCGCCTCGATGGCGAAGTCCGGCAAGGCCGGGGCCAGGTCGCCGAGCTTGACCCCCGGTTTGTAGGATGGCTCGACGCTGCCCCATTCGGTGGAAGGCTTGCCGGCGATAAAGTCGCCGACCAGTTGCCCCGGCGCTTCGTAGGTGCTGCCACCGAGGATATAGGCCTGGGATTCCAGACGCTCCTGCAATTCCACCCCGGCCAGCGGGCCGCCCGGATAGTCCTGCTCCGGGGTGATGCCGACGACGATGCCGGCGTTGGCGTTGCGCTCGTTGCGCGAGTACTGGCTCATGCCGTTGGTCACCACCCGGTTCGGCTCGGACGTGGCGGCGACCACGGTGCCGCCCGGGCACATGCAGAAGCTGTACACCGAGCGGCCGTTCTTGGCGTGGTGCACCAGTTTGTAATCGGCGGCGCCGAGCTTGGGGTGGCCGGCATATTTGCCCAGGCGCGCGCGATCGATCAGCGATTGCGGGTGCTCGATGCGGAAACCCACCGAGAACGGCTTGGCCTCCATGAATACATCGCGGCTATGCAGCATGCGGAAGGTATCGCGCGAGCTGTGGCCGAGCGCCAGGATCACATGGCGGCTGCGGATCTGTTCGCCGCTGTCGAGCACCACGCCGTGCAACTGGCCATCCTCGATCAGTACATCGCTGACCCGCTGCTGGAAACGCACTTCGCCGCCGAGGGCCTTGATCTCCTCGCGCATGCTGGCGACCACGCCGGTCAGGCGGAAGGTGCCGATATGCGGCTTGCTGACATAGAGGATTTCCTCCGGCGCGCCGGCTTTGACGAACTCCTGCAGCACCTTGCGCCCCAGGTGTTTGGGGTCCTTGATCTGGCTGTAGAGTTTGCCATCGGAGAAGGTACCGGCGCCGCCCTCGCCGAACTGCACGTTGGACTCGGGGTTTAGCACGTTCTTGCGCCACAGCCCCCAGGTGTCCTTGGTGCGCTGGCGTACTTCCTTGCCGCGCTCCAATACGATGGGCCTCAAGCCCGCCTGCGCCAGGATCAATGCGGCGAAGATGCCGCAGGGGCCGAAACCGACCACCAGGGGGCGTTCCTCGAGGTGCTCGGGCGCCTGGCCGACTGGCTTGTAGGCGATGTCCGGCGCCGGGCCGACGTGCTTGTCGTCGGCGAATTTAGCCAGCAGCGCCGCCTCGTCGCGCACCGTGCAATCGATGCTGTAGATGAACTGCAGTTCGCTGGATTTCTTCCGCGCGTCGTAGCTGCGCTTGAACAGGCTGAACGCGAGCAGCTCGGCGTCCGTGATTCCCAGGCGTTGGACAATGGCCGGGCGCAGGGCCTCTTCAGGGTGATCGAGGGGCAGCTTGAGTTCGGTGATGCGCAGCATGGCGGAAGTCCACTTCAGGGCCGGAGGTAACCCGGCAACTTTACGAGGCGGCGATTATACCCGTGATTGCTCCGCTTAATACCTGGCGGCCCGTGTTGGGACAGATTGATTCTGGACAGTGCGCGGCTTGGCGCGAGTTGCCAGAATCGAACGACACCCGCCCCGGTAGGCGCCTGCTGATCCCGGCTTTTGCGCAATCGCGCAGCAGCAAGTCTAGAGTTCAGGAAAGAGGCGCCCGCAAACCAACGGCGATACGGAGGCATATGACCCGCATAGTGACCTTAACCCTGAGCCCGGCACTGGATATCACCACCGGCGTGACGCGCCTCTACCCGGACGCCAAACTGCGCTGCGGCCATCCCGTGTATGCGCCCGGCGGCGGTGGCATCAACGTCGCGCGGGCGATACAGCGGCTTGGCGGCGATGCGCTGGCGCTGTTCGCCGCTGGCGGCGCGACCGGTCAGCATCTGCGCGAACTGCTCGATGCCGAAGGCTTGCCAAACCAACTGTTGCCAATCAGCGCATGGACCCGCGAATGCATCAACCTGACGGAACAGGCCAGCGGCCAACAATACCGTCTGATCATGCCGGGCGCGCCGCTTAGCCTGAGCGAGCAGACACAGTTACTCGCCGCCCTGAAGGCATTGCCAAGCCCGAATTATCTGGTGATCAGCGGCAGCCTGCCCGAGGGGTTGGCGGCGGATTTTCTCCCGCGTCTGCTCGATGTGGCGCGACAGCAGGGCTCGCGCTGCATACTCGACAGCGCTGCGCCGGTGCTGCGCCAGGCGCTGGATATCGGTGGGGTGTTTCTAATCAAGCCCAATATCGACGAACTCTGCGCCCTGGTCGGTGTGCCCAGCCTCGACCCAGAACGGCTCGCCAGCGTCGCCCGCGAACTGATCGAAAGTGCCGGATGCACGGCAGTCCTGGTATCCCTGGGCGCGCAGGGCGCTTTGCTGGTCACCGCGCAATTGACCGAATGCATCGCCGCGCCGGCGGTATGCAAACGCAGCACCGTCGGCGCCGGCGACAGTATGGTCGCCGCCGTCACCCTTAAATTGGCCGCTGGCGCCGGCTGGGGCGAGGCCGCCCGCTATGGCGTGGCCGCGGGCAGTGCGGCGATCATGACCGAGGGCAGCGAACTCTGCCGGCGTGCCGACACCGAGCAGCTGTTCGCCGATTTACAGGCGGCTGCGCTGGTGGCACCTTGAGCGAGGCTCAGAGTTTGTAAAAAAATTTCAAGGTTTAACCCAGGCCAGCAACACATCGAGCATGCGGTTGGCGAAGCCCCACTCGTTGTCGTACCAGGCCAGCACCTTGACCAACTCGCCCTGCACGCGGGTGTGGTTGAGGTCGACCACGCAGGACAGCGGGTAGCCATTGAAATCGCTGGACACCAGCGGCAGCTCGTTGCATTCCATCACTCCCAGCGGCATCTGCGCGGCGCCATGTTGCAGGATCGCGTTGATCGCTTCGCGGCTGCTGGGGCGTTCGGCGATAAAGCTCAGGTCGAGCAGCGAGACATTCGGCGTCGGCACCCGCACCGCCAATCCGTCCAAGCGGCCATCCAGCTCCGGCAGCACCAGACCGATGGTCTTGGCCGCGCCCGTGGTGCTGGGGATCATCGAGAGCGTCGCCGCCCGTGCGCGGTACAGGTCGCGATGGGTCTTATCCAGCAGGTTCTGGTCGTTGGTGTAGGAGTGCACGGTGTTGATCAGGCCCTGGCGGATGCCCACGGTTTCATGCAGCACCTTGGCCAGCGGCGCCAGGCAGTTGGTGGTGCAGGAGGCGTTGGAGACGATCTGCTGGTTGCCGAGCCGTTCGTGGTTGACGCCGTACACCACCGTCAAGTCGGCGTCCGCCAGGGGGTGCGATAACAACACCCGGGATGCGCCTGCGGTGAGATGTTGTTCGACCTGTCCACGCTTTTTCAGGCGGCCGGAACACTCCAGCACCACGTCGACGCCATGCTGAACCCAGGGCAGGTTGATCGTCTCGGGCTCGCGCAGCAGGTGGATCGACTGGCCGTTGACCTGAATAATATCGTCGTGCAGCGTGACCTGCCTGGCGAAGCGGCCGAAGGTCGAATCGAAACGGGTCAAGTGAGTCAAGGTCTGCGGGTCGCCGAGATCGTTGATCGCGGTCAGGTGGATCTTGTGTTCCAGCCCCCGCTCGAACAGCGTGCGCAGCAGCGCCCGGCCAATACGTCCATATCCATTGATGGCGATGCGCAACATAAGGCGTCCTCCCACGTAGCCAATGCATTGAGCTTAGGTGAGTCACGCGATAACGCAGCGGCAAATGGGCACGCGGTTTTGCCTGCGGGCATCTAGCTACCGG